>DASPJI010000493.1:0-8851 GCA_035628695.1 Thermoanaerobaculia bacterium
CGGGGCGGCGAGGGCGCCATCCGCGAGCTGATCTTCCTGGAGCCTATGTCCCTCTCGCTCCTCACCCAGCACCGGGTGGAGGCGCCCTATGGCCTCGCAGGAGGGGGCCCGGGCCTCCCCGGCCGGCAGCGTCTGGTGCGCGCTACGGGGGAGGTCGTCGACCTGGCGCCCGTCGATGGCTGCGAAGTCGGCCCCGGCGACCGGCTCATTCTGGAGACCCCGGGCGGGGGAGGTTGGGGTACGGCGGATTGACCCCGCTCCGGCCCCGCTGCCGCATCACCTCGTAGGCCGCCAGCGCGACGGAGGTGGAGAGGTTGAGGGAGCGGATGCCGCGATCGAGCATGGGGATGGCGAGGAGGCGGTCCCGGTAAGAGTCGCGGATCTCCCGCGGCAACCCCACGCTCTCCCTCCCGAAGACCAGGACCACCCGCTCGGGGTAGGAGACCTCCCAGAAGCTCCGCGTCCCCTCGGCACTGAAGAAGAAGGGCTCTCCGAGATCCGGCAGCCGCGTCTCGAAGTCGGGCCAGGAGGGCCAGATCCGCGGCTCCACCCGCGGCCAATAGTCCAGGCCGGCGCGGCGGACCTCCCGCTCATCCAGCGAGAAGCCGAGTGGCTCCACCAGGTGGAGCCGGGCGCCGGCCGCGAGGCAGGTGCGGCCGGCGTTGCCGGTGTTCCAGTGGATCTCCGGCTCCACCAGCACCACGTGCAGATCGGAAGGGCGGTCGGGCATGCCGGGCCGCAGCATACCCGACAGCCGGCGCTCTACTGGAGCGACACGCCGATTTCACCGACGCCGCAGTCCACCCGCACGTCGGCCGAGCCGGTGCCCTTGTTCCACTTGAGCTCCTTGCCGACCATACCGGAGCCCTGAATCCGCTTCTCCGAGGTCCGCAGGGTGGCGTCGCCCACGCCGGAATCGAGATTGACCGAGCGCACCGCCGACTCGGGCATGGTCACCGAGACCTCACCCACACCCACGTCGGCGTTGACGTCCTGCTCGATGCCGGAGATCCGCAGCTCGCCGACGCCCAGATCGGTCTGGAGAGCCAGGTCGCGCGGCATGGTCACCCTGACGTTGGCCTGGAGCCCCTGGCCGTTGCCCTTGGGCCAGTTGTCGAGCTCCACCTGCAGGCGGTCCCCCTTCTTGCCCCCCTGCAGGCGGACCGCCTTGGCCAACTCGGCGCAGCGGCTCCGGTCCGAGTC
Source organism: Thermoanaerobaculia bacterium (assembly GCA_035628695.1). Lineage (GTDB taxonomy): Bacteria > Acidobacteriota > Thermoanaerobaculia > Multivoradales > UBA5704 > DASPJI01. The sequence continues at coordinate 1,204 of DASPJI010000493.1, forward strand.
GCACTCGAGCTCCACCTCGACCGTGACCTGGCTCGCTCCCCCTCCCTGGACGACCACCTCGCCCACCGGGACGTCGAGATAGAGGCTCTTCACATCCCCGGCGGCGTAGCGCTCGTTTAGGGTCCGGATCGTCTCGTCGGCACTCAGCGGCAGCGTGCTCACCAGCACGGCGGCCGCGATCAGGATCGGCTTCTTCATGATTTTTTCTCCTCCCATCAGTGGGCCACCTCTCGGGCCTGACCCCACTACGCAGGAGAGCCGCCGCGGGTTCCAAACTTTCTTGCGTCCCGCGCGAGAGGCGGCCGTGCACCACCCTGTTAGGAGGTAGCTCGATGAGTAGACAATCCGGGGGACTCGGTCCCCTCGCCCGGCTCCTGCGCCCGTTCCTGGGAGGAAAGGGAGGCAACCCCTGGCCTCCGTTCTGGGTGCTCCGCCAGGAGGTGCCACTGGCAGGGGCCGAGCAGGAGCTGGAAGCGGCGACGGCCGAGATCATGGGAGAGGTCCAGCGCCGCAAGCCGGCCAGCGGCACGTTTCACGTCACCACCCTGCGGCTCGACGGGGGAGACCACCTCTTCCTCATGCCGTTGCGCGGCCCCGCCGGGCTCGCGGACCTCATGTCGGAGTGGAACCGCCTGGCAATGGAGGTGGGCGCCAGCCGCTGGGGCGAGATGGCGGCCCGGGGCAACCGGGCGATGGAGACCTTCAGCCTCCGTGTCTTCATGGAGCCTCCGGGTCTGGGCTGGCGGCCCGAGGGGGCTCCGGGTCTGGGGGACCGTTCCGGCGCCTTCCTCTTCGACTTCTTCCACCTGCGGCCGGTGGCGGAGCAGCAGTTCGGGCCGGTGGTGCGGGAGCTGGCCACCGTCTGCCGCGACCGCGTGCCGGGAGGCTTCACCGTCCTCCTCTGCACCGCCGGGGCCGAGCTGCCGCTCGTCGTCCTGGTCTGGACGGCTCCCGACGCCGCCGAGCTGCAACGGCGGGAGGAGGCCCTCGCCGCCGCCGGAGGCGCGGCGATCCTGGAACGTCTGGAAGGGCTGGCGCGGCGCCGGGAGAGGAGGCGGGGAGAGCTCCGGCCCCAGCTCTCGCACCTCCCCTGAGGCCAGAGCGGCGGCGTGGCGGCGCGGCACCGATCTTGCCTCTCGAACCGGCGAGGAGCCGTGCCGTGCCGCCGACCCCGTCCACCTTCCAGGAAGCGCCCCCGTCCTCCCGGCCGATCCGGGACCTGGGGCTCACCATCGCCGGGACCTCTCTGGAGCCGGTGATCGCCGAGCTCGAAGCCGAGCTCGAGCAGGCCGGCATCCGCCGGGTGCGTCCCCGCTTCTACCTCTCGACCGAGTGGGGGGTCCCCTTCGGCACGGTGGCCATCGCCATCCCCTTCTACCTGGCGCGGCCGGACCTGACCGCCCTGCACGCCGAGCGCACCAGCCACGTCGAGGGGATGGGGCGGGCCGACCTCCTGCGCTACCTCCGGCACGAGATGGGGCACGTGGTCAACTACGCCTATCTCCTCTATGAGGACGAGGACTGGGTGCGGCACTTCGGCTCCATGACCCAGCCCTACCTCGAGGAGTACCGGCCCGAGCCGTTCAGCCGCCGCTTCGTCCGCCACCTGCCCGGCTGGTACGCCCAGAAGCACCCGGACGAGGACTGGGCCGAGACCTTCGCCGTCTGGATGACCCCCGGCTGCCGGTGGGAGGAGCAGTACGCCACCTGGACCAAGGCGCTGGAGAAGCTCCGGTACTGCGACCGGGTGATGGCCGGCCTGCGGGACCGCGATCCCCTGGTCACCGCCGACGAGCTGGACGAAGACGTGGGGGAGATCTCTTATACCCTGGAGGACTACTACAAGTACATGGACGCCGCCGACCCCGAGCTCCCGCCGGGCCTGGACGGGGCCCTGACCACCATCTTCGAGGATCTGGGGCGGCCCGAGGACCTGACCACCGACGCGCCGCGCCTCTCGGCGGCGGAGCTGATCCGGCGCCTCACCCGCCTCCTCCCGGCCGACGTCTTCCGCTGGACCGGCCACTTCCCGGAGCGCACCCGCCTCCTTCTCTCCCATCTGGCCGAGCGCGCCGACGACCTCCGCCAGGTCTACCCGGCGGACCGCGAGCAGGAGGCCGTCGTCGCCCTCACCACACTGGTCACCGCGCTGGCGATGAGCCACGTGCACCGCGGCTCGTACATGCCGTAGGCCGCGCCGTCTTCCAGCCGCACCAGGCCCACAGGAGGAGCAGCACGTAAGTGCTCCACGGCTGCCCCTCGTCCCCGTAGCCGAGATAGCGCAGGGGGTTCTCGATGAAGAACAGGGCCGCGAGCGCCAGCGCCGGGGCCAGCCGCTCCCGGGGAGGCACGCCGGGCTCCGTGAACAGCAGAATCACCGGCAGGAAGGCGAGCAGCGCGTCGTAGTACATGAAATGGTAGCAGAGCAGCCAACCGCCGAGCAGCAGGAAGGCGGCCGGCGGCCCGGCCACGGCGCGCATCCGGCCGCGATGGCGCAGCGCCACCGCGACGGTGACGGCGAGCACCCCCAGCCAGAGCGCCAGCGCGGCCATGTCCGCCGCCGGGTCGCCCCGCCGGTGCATCGGCACGGTGAAGTCCAGGAGGAAGCGCCGGGGGATGCCCGCGAGGTCGCGGCTGAGCTCGATCCAGCGCCGGTCCAGGCCGTACCGCGCCGCCGCCTGCCGGCCGATCGCCAGCCAGTCGAGCCACGAGTGGACCCCCACGAAGGGCAGGGTGAGGGCGATCTGCGCCGCGCCGACGGCCCCCATGGCGACCGCGGCGCGCCAGCGCCGGGCGAGCGGCAACACCAGGAAGAAGGACGCGGCCCAGACCGGCTTGTAGGCCAGCAGGCCCCAAAGCGCGCCGCCTCCGGTGTCGCGGCTACGTGCCATGAGAACCCACCCCCAGACCAGGACCGCCAGCGACAGGACGCTGTTCTGGCCCAGAGCGACGTTCCCCTGGAAGCCGGGAAAGAGCGCGATCAGCAGGACCGCCACCGGCAGCCAGATCCGTCCTGAGGAGAGGACAGTGACCCCCAGGGCGGTCAGCACCAGGAGGAGCAGGTCCGCGATCTGGTGGACGCGGTAGGCGGTCTGTGGCGGCAGGAGGGAGAGCGGGGCCGTCACGAAGGCGTTGATCGGCGGATAGAGCGGCCCGGTAATGGCGCGTCCATCCCGGGTGCCCCCGGGCATGAACCAGGACAGGAGCTTGGCGGCGTCCTCCTTCCCGTAGCTCGCCTCTAGCACCTCCCGTAACGCCTCGCGCTCATAGAGCTCGGAGCCCCGGCCCTCCACCAGCATCCTCCCCATGGTCCACGAGCCGCCGAAATCGATCGTGGCGTGGCCGCGGTTGCCGTCGGCCCGCTCCTGCCGGTCGAAGTGGTGCCAGGCCATGGAGGCGATGCGCCCGGCGGCCAGCGCGGCCGCCAGCCAGGCCAGCGCCAGGAGCACCCTCCGAGCTCGGAGCTTCACGGGGGAAGACTAATCGGCGTAGCGCTCCAGCGCCAGATCCACGATGCGCTGGACGAGGTCGGGGAACTCGATGCCCGCGGCCTTGGCGGCGGTGGCGAACTCGCTGCCCTCCTCCAGGTAGCAGTTGGCGTTGACCTCGATGACGTAGATGTCGCCCGTCTCGGTCAGCCGGAGGTCGACCCGCCCGTAGTCGCGGGCCCGCAGGGAGCGGTAGGCGTCGACGGCGACCTTCTGCAGGCGGGCCCGCAGCTCGTCCGGGATCTCGGCGAGGACCGACTGCGTCCCCTTGTACTCGGCGCTCTTCGGCGACCACTTGGCCTTGGAGCCCAGGATGTGCGGCATCCCCTCGGGCATGCCGGAGAAGTCCATCTCGATCGGCGGCAGGGCCAGGGGCTCCCGGTTGCCCAGCACGCCGACGTAGAACTCCCGGCCCTCGATGTACTCCTCGACCAGGGCGCTGTCCCCCACCTTCTCATGGATGGCCACCACCCGCTTCATCAGGGCGATGGCGTCGCGCACCAGGGAGTCGCCGTCGATGCCGATGGAGGCGTCGGCGCGCAGCGGCTTGACGAAGAGCGGCATGCGGAGCTGGCCGGCGGTCTCGAGGTCCGCGTCCTTGCCGAAGACGGCGAAGTGGGGATAGGAGATGCCCTCGAAGGCGAAGACCTTCTTGGCGAGCCCCTTGTCCTGGCGCAGGAACAGCTCGCCGGGGCCGCTGCCGGTGTAGCGCAGCCGTAACAGCTCGAGGACGCCCGCCACGGCCACGTCGGCGTTCAAGTTGTCGCCGAAGCTCTCCAGGAGGTTGAACACCAGCTCGGGCCGCCGCCGGTTGAGCCCCTGCACCATCTTCGGCAGGTCGTCGTGCACGCCGAGGATGGACACCTTGTGCCCCTTCTTCTTGAGCGCCGAGGCGACCTGCCCCACCACCACGTCATACGAGCGGGGATCCGCGCTTTCGAGCCCCGTCAGGATCGTTATATTCATGCCGCGCCGAGACATGCAAGGCCCGGGCCGCCCGGCATTCCTCTTGCAGTACCCCCTTTCGACCGCGCCGGGAGGCCCCATTCGGGGAGCCGGCCTAACGAGAAAACGAGGAGGCAGCCATGGTCGAATACCTTCGCAGCAGAGCATCGATCGCGGCGCTCGTGGCCTGCTCTCTCCTGATGGTGAGCTGCTCCAGCAATCCGGCGACTGGCAAGCGCCAGCTCGCGTTCATCAGCGAAGAGCAAGAGGTCGCGATGGGCCGCGAGGCGGACCAGCAGGTGGTCCAATCCCTCGGCCTCTACCAGGACGAGGAGGTCCAGGCCTACGTCAACCGCCTGGGCCAGCAGCTCGCCCGCGAGTCCGAGCGCCCCAACCTGCCGTGGACCTTCCGGGTGGTGGACGATCCGGTGGTGAACGCGTTCGCGTTCCCCGGCGGCTTCATCTACGTGACCCGCGGCCTGATGACTCATCTCTCCAACGAGGCTGAGCTGGTCTCGGTGCTGGGGCACGAGATCGGCCACGTGACCGGCCGCCACAGCGTCGAGCAGATGAGCAAGCAGCAGCTCGCGCAGATCGGCTTCATCGCCGGCATGCTCATCAAGCCCGAGCTGGCGCAGTACGGCGACCTGGCGCAGACCGGCCTCGGCCTCATGTTCCTGAAGTACGGCCGCGACGACGAGCGCGAGGCGGACGACCTCGGCCTGCGCTACATGGTGCGGGAGAACTACGACCCGCGCGAGATGCCGCAGGTGTTCGACGTGCTGCGGCGCGTCAGCGAGCAGCAGGGCGGCGGCCGCGTGCCGGGCTGGATGTCGACCCACCCGACGCCGGAGAACCGGATCGAGCGGATCGAGTCGCAGCTCGCCAGCCTGGGCAGCGACTCCTCCAACCGCATCGTCAACCGCGAGCGCTATCTCAAGACCATCGACGACCTGCCGTTCGGCCAGAACCCGCGCGAGGGCTACTTCCGGGGCAACCAGTTCGTCCATCCGGAGCTCGCGTTCAGCATCACCTTCCCGCAGGGCTGGCAGATGAGCAACGAGAAGCAGGCGGTGGGCGCCATCAGCCCGCGCCAGGACGCCATCGTGGTCCTGAGCCTCGCCCAGGGCAGCTCGCCCCAGGAGGCGGCGCAGCAGTTCTTCTCGCAGCAGGGGGTCCAGCAGGGGCAGGCGCTGCGCGCCAACCTCGGGGGCCTGCCGGCGGTGGCCAACGAGTTCGCGGCGAACACCCAGCAGGGGACCCTGGTCGGCCTGGCCGCCTTCGTGGAGGACCGGGACCGGGTCTACCGCATCCTCGGCTACGCCCCGCAGAACAGCTGGCGTGGCAACGAGTCGGCCATCTCCAACGCGCTGGCCAGCTTCGAAAGAGTGACGGACCGCCGTCTCCTCAACGTCACGCCGAAGCGGCTGGACGTGGTGACGGTGCCCTCGGCCATGAGCCTGGAGGAGTTCAACCGGCGCTATCCGTCGACGGTGGACATCCAGACTCTGGCCATCATCAACCAGGCGAACGCCGATACCCGGTTCCCCGCGGGAACCGAGGTCAAGAGAGTGGTGGGCGGCGAGGTCCCCTCGTAGCTCACCATTCACCTCCACGGGAAAGGGTGAGGGGCCCGGAGCTCCTCACCCTCTTTTTCTTCAGGCCCCCCGCCTTCTGTCGATTTCCGGCTCCCCCGAACGACTACCTGGTGAATGACCAGAGCCGTTCAACCATCCGATGGAGGAGCCGATGAAGTACCTGCTGCTGGCCTACCATGACGAGACAAAGTGGGACGCGCTGTCCGATGACGAAAAGGACGCCATCGGGAGCCAGTGCCTGCCCTACGACGAGGAGCTCCGGCAGGGCGGTCACGTGATCGCCATGGGAAGCCTCGAGCACACGCGGATGAGCACCGTGATGCGGACCCGGAGCGGCCGGCTGCTCACCACCGACGGGCCCTTCATCGAGACCAAGGAGCAGCTCGGCGGCTTCCTCATCATCGAGGCGCGGGACCTGAACGAGGCCCTCCAGGTGGCCGCGAACCATCCGGCGGCGCGGATGAACGAGCGCCTGGGCTGGTGCGTCGAGGTGCGGCCGTTCGAGTTCTTCGAGCAGCCCTAGCCTCTGGTAAAGTGCCCCGCCAGCGAGGAGACAGTCATGTGCAGGAACATCAAGACCCTGTTCAACTTCGACCCCCCGGCGACCGACGAGGAGGTCCGGGCGGCGTCGCTCCAGTTCGTCCGCAAGATCTGCGGCTTCACGAGCCCGTCGAAGGCGAACGAAGCCGCGTTCGACCTCGCCGTCGAGCAGGTCGCCGAGTCCGCCCGGGCCCTGCTCGCCTCCCTGGTGACCAGCGCGCCCCCGCACGACCGCGAGATCGAGGCGGCGAAGGCGCGCGCCAGGTCGCTGCAGAGGTTCGGCGGCGCCGCGGGAGCCGGCGGATCCTGACTCCGGCCCTCACCACCCTCCAGCTCAACCGCGCCCTGCTTGCGCGGCAGATGCTGCTCGCCCGCGAGGACGCGACCCCACTCCTCGCCGTCGAGCGGCTCGCCGGCCTGCAGGCGCAGATGGCCCGGCCGCCCTTCGTGGGCCTGTGGACGCGCCTCGCCGGCTTCCGCCGGGACGGCCTCCTCGCCCCGCTCCACCGGCGCGAGATCGTCCGCGTCACGGCGATGCGCGCCACGCTCCACCTCCTGACCGCCGCCGACTACGTGGCCCTGCGGGGCGCCTTCCAGCCGGTGCTCGCCAAAGCCATGCAGTCGATCCTGCGCGCCCGGTCGGCGGAGGTCGACCTCGCCCGGATCGAGGCCGAGGCGCGCTCCTTCTTCGGCGAGGGGGCGGCGACCTTCGACGCCTTCCGCACCCATCTCAAGGCGAAGTACCCGGAGGGGGACGAGCGCGCCATGGCGTACGCGATCCGCACGCACCTGCCGCTCGTCCAGGTGCCGGGTGAGCAGGCCTGGGGCTTCCCCCCGGCTCCCGAGTTCGCGCTCGCCGAGCCCTGGCTGAAGGAGCTGAAGGAGCTGAAGAAGCAGGGGAAGAAGATCCCGATGGAGCCCGGGCCGCCGCACGAGCTGGTCCGCCGCTACCTCGCGGCATTCGGGCCCGCGACCCCCGGTGACGCGCAGACCTGGTCCGGCCTGAGCGGCCTGCGCGAGGTCTTCGAGTCCCTCCGTCCCGAGCTCGTCACCTTCCGCGACGCCCGGAAGCGCGAG
>DASPJI010000494.1:0-5689 GCA_035628695.1 Thermoanaerobaculia bacterium
GCCGTCGAAGTCGACCTTCACCCGCACCGGCCCGATGTCCTCCTCTCCTTCCTCCTCGTCGCCGTCCTCCCGCGCCGCCTCCGTCACCTCCTCCTCGTCGCTGCGCGGAGCCAGGGGCGAGGGGAGGGTCTTGTCGAGGACGATGGCATAGACGTTCCTCGACACCGGGCGCTGGACGCTGGAGAGGTCGAGCCAGCCGGTGGTGGGGCCGACGTCGGTGCTGGCCGTGAAGTAGAGGTACTGTCCGTTCTTGTCGAAGGCGGCGTACATGGCGTCGCTCATCGCGTCGGTGACCTGCCGCGCCTTGCCGCTCTCCAGCGAATAGACGAAGACCGCCCGCATGTGGTTCGGGAGCTGCTTGGTGTAGGCGATCCAGCGGCTGTCCGGGGCCCAGACGGGGTTGAGCCGGCGCAGCGGCGCGTCGTAGGTGTCGGTGTCGATCTTCACCGGTCTGCCTTTGCCTGCCACGTCCACCCACCAGACGTTGAGCCGCTTGTCGGTGTAGACGACCTTGCGGCTGTCCGGCGACCAGAGGGGGGCATAGAAGAAGGACGGGGGCTCGCCCAGGCCGACCTTCCTGACCTCGCCGGTGCCGGTCTGCTCCCGCACGTGCAGGGCGTACTCGCCGGACTCGTCGGAGAAGTAGGCGATGGAGCGGCCGTCGGGGGACCAGGCCGGGTCCCGCTCGGCGACGCCTGGCGTCTGGGTGAGGTTGCGCACCGCCCCCTCCCCCACCGGCACGGTCAGGATGTCGCCGCGCGCCTCGAACACCGCGCGCACGCCGGTGGGCGACAGCGCCCCCTTGTTGATCTCGCCGGAGACGTCGACGAAGCGCGGGCGCACCCCGGGGAGGTCCCCCTGCACCCGGATGTCCAGCGCCGTGGCCCGGCCCGAGGCCAGGTCGAGGAGGTGGAGGCGGCCGAGCTGCTCGTAGACGATGGCGCCGTCGGCCGCCGCGGCCGTCATGATGTCCGGGCCGCCCGGGTTGTCCACCACCCGGGTCACTTGGCGGGACCGGGTGTCATAGGCGTAGAGGGTGGCCGGCCCCTCGCGGTCGGAGAGGAAGTAGACGCGGTCGCCGACCCACATCGGGTTCCAGTCGTTGGCGTCCTGCCGGGGGATCTCCTCGACGCTCGAGTCGGCGAGCCGGGCGAGCCAGATAGGGGAGGCGAGCCCGCCCCGGTAGCGCTTGTGCGAACGATAGGTGGTCGCCGACGCCGACTGGTTCCACTGCGGCACATAGGCCAGACGGGAGCCGTCGGCGGAGTAGGAGCCCTGCTCGGCCATGGGCAGGGGGAGGTCGGCGGGGAAGCCGCCCGTCGGGGGCACGGTGTAGAGCCGGCTGAAGGTTTCGTAGCTGCTCCGCTCCGACCGGAAGAGCACCTGCTTGCCGTCCGGGGTCCAGCCCGCGGCCCGGTCGCGGCCGGGGTGATGGGTCAGGCGCCGCGGGACGCCGCCGGACGCCGGTACCACGTAGACGTCGAGGTTCCCCTCGTACTCGCCGGTGAAGGCGATCTGCCCGCCGTCCGGAGAGAAGTAGGGGTCGGTCTCCACACCGACGCCGGTGGTGAGGCGCCGCGCCTGCCCCCCCTCGCGGCCGGCCACCCAGAGGTCACCGGCGTGGACGAAGGCGACCTCGGAGCGGCTGAGGGCCGGGGAGCGCATCAGGGGCGCCGCCGCCGCCGGGGCGGAGGAGGCGAGGGTAAAGGAAGCGAGACAGGCCAGGATCAGAGTTCGGTGCATGATCAGCATGAATCTCCCTCGAGAAGGTCCAGGGACGGCAAGGATAGCGCCGGACGGGGCTCCGAGCGGAGCCCGGCACCTGTGTACGCAGGACAGGAGCGGCGGTTTCAGCCACTCACCCGGTCCGTACCCGCTCCAGGACCTGCCGCAGGGCCGGGATGTTCACCGGCTTGGTGAGGTAGTGGTCGCAGCCCGCCTCGCGGGCACGGGCCTCCTCCCCGTGGGCGCCGGTGACGACCACGATCAGGGGGGCGTCCCCGCCGGGCCGGCGGCGCAGCTCGCGGGCCACCTGGCAGCCGTCGATGCCCGGCAGGCCCAGGTCGAGGAGGACGGCCTCCGGCAGCGGTCCCACCGGGGTCAGCGCGGCCAGCGCGGTCTCGCCGTCCTCCGCCAGGATGGGCTCATAACCCCAGGAGGACAGCAGAAGCCCCAGGAGCTGGAGGGTCTGGCGGTCGTCCTCCACCGCCAGCACCCGCGGACGGGACGGTATTCGGGGCTCGGTCATGGTTCTCTCTCGGCTGTCGGCATCTTATGACGGACTGCCCTCGGGGCGGGTGGCGGTGTTATCTTCACGCCCCATGAACCGGTCCCGCAAACCCATCGCCTTCGTCGCCGCCCTCGCGCTCCTCTCGTCCATGAGCCCAGCCGCCGGACAGTCCGCCGGACAGGGGGGCGGAGTCACGCTGGAACAGATCATGGCCGACCAGGACTGGGTCGGGAATCCGCCCGAGAACCCCTACTGGGCCGACGACGGCCGGGCGGTCTTCTACCAGATCAAGCGCCGGGGATCGGACATCCGCGACCTCTACCGGCTGGACCTCGCCACCGGCCAGTCCGCCCTCATCCCCCCCGCCGACCTCGGCAAGGTGGACCGGCCGGGCGAGATCAGCCGCGACCTCCAATGGAAGGTATACGCGCACGAAGGCGACATCTTCCTCAAGGATCTACACAACGGCACCGTCCGCCAGATCACCCGCACCCATGATGAGGAGAGCGAGCCCGCCTTCCTGGTGGGCGATCGCCGCCTCTCCTACCGGCGCGGCGACACCTTCTTCATCCATGACATGGAGACGGGGCTCGCCTCCCAGGCCGCCGAGATCCGCCTGGAGAAGGCCCCGGCCGAGCGGGACGAGGAGAACGGCTACCTCGAGAAGCAGCAGGAGCGGCTCTTCGACGTGATCCGCAAGCGCGAGGGCCGGGAGAAGGAGAACCGCGAGCACCGGGAGACCCTGCAGAAGGCCGACCCGAACCGCCCGCCGCTCCCCTGGTACCTCGGCACCGAGGTCGAGATCCGCGAGGCCTCCCTCTCTCCCACCGGCGAGTTCCTCGTCCTGGTCACCCAGCCCAAGGCCCGGGAGGAGAAGGCGCCGGTCATGCCGCGCTACGTCACCGAGACCGGCCAGGTGGAGACCCGCGACGTCCGCGTCAAGGTGGGCGCCGTCCCGCTCCCCAACCAGAGCCTGATCCTCCTCGACCTGCGCTCCCACCAGCGGCACGACCTCGACACCAAGGTCCTCCCCGGTATCTACGACGACCCGCTGAAGGAGATCCGCGAGAAGACCGAGGCGCGCCGCAAGGCCCAGGAAGAGAAGGAGAAGGCGGCCCAGGGCGGCGAGAAGAAGCCGGCGGAGAAGGCCAAGGACGAGAAGCCGAAGGACGAGAAGCAGGCGCGGGCGCTGGAAGTCTCGGCGCTCGTCTGGAGCCAGGACGGCCGCCACCTGGCCGTGCAGCTCCTCTCCCAGGACAACAAGGACCGCTGGATCGCCTCGCTGGAGCCGGCCAAGGGCCCCGCCCTGACCCCGCGCCACCGGCTGACCGACCCGGCCTGGGTCATCGACTACGAGTTCAACGACTACGGCTGGCTGCCCGGCACCTCCACCCTCTTCTATCTGTCCGAGGAGAGCGGCTACTCCCAGCTCTATCTGGATGACGGAAAGCGCAAGCGACAGCTCAGCCCCAAGGGGGAGCGCCCCTACGAAGTATCGGCGCCGGTGGTCACCCGCGACGGCCGCTACATCTACTACACGGCGAACGCCGCGCACCCTGGCCAGTACGAGACCTGGCGGGTGGAGACGGCTACGGCCAAGGCCGAGCAGCTCACCCGGCTGGGCGGGGAGGCCAGGGCGGTGCTCTCGCCCGACGAGAGCCAGCTCCTGCTCACCTTCTCGAGCATCCTGCGGCACTACGAGCTCTACCTCCAGCCGGCGCAGCCCGCTGCCGACTCCCGGGCGGCGCGCCAGCTCACCCAGACCCACAGCGCGGAGTGGCTGGCCCAGGACTGGATCATGCCCGAGGTGGTGGCCGTCCCCTCCTCCCACCAGAAGGACCCCATCTACTCGCGGGTCTTCGTGCCGAAGGACTTCGACCCGGCCAAGAAGTATCCGGCGGTCGTCTTCACCCACGGCGCCGGCTACCTGCAGAACGCCCACTACGGCTGGTCCACCTACTTCCGCGAGTTCATGTTCCACACCCTGCTCGCCCAGCGCGGCTACGTCGTGCTCGACATCGACTATCGCGGCTCACAGGGCTACGGCCGCGATTGGCGCACCGCCATCTACCGGCAGATGGGCTACCCCGAGGTCGAGGACATGGAGGACGGCGTCGCCTGGCTGGTCGAGAACCGCAGCGTCGACCCGGCGCGGGTGGGGACCTATGGCGGCTCCTACGGCGGCTTCCTCACCTTCATGGCCATGTTCCGCAAGCCGGAGATCTTCGCCGCCGGCGCGGCGTTGCGGCCGGTGACGGACTGGGCCCACTACAACCACCCCTACACGGCGAACATCCTCAACACCCCGGAGGAAGACTCCGAGGCCTACGAGCGCAGCTCGCCCATCGAATACGCGGCGGGGCTCGCCAAGCCGCTGCTGATCTGCACCGGCGTCGAGGACGACAACGTGCTGTTCCAGGACTCGGTGCGCCTGGTGCAGCGCCTGATCGAGCTGGAGAAGCAGGACTTCGAGACCGCCATCTACCCGGTGGAGGGCCACGCCTTCCGCGAGCCGTCGAGCTGGCTTGACGAGTACCGGCGGATCTTGAAGCTGTTCGAGACCTACCTCAAGTAGAGGGGAGTCGCAGTGCGCCGTGGAGCGCCTCCAGGTGCTCCCGGCTCGTCCGCTCCCAGCGGAAGCCGGCGGCGTGCTGGCGAGTGTCCTCCCGGTCCGGATAGTCGTCGAACAGCCGGCGCGCCGCCGCCACCAGCGCGGCGGAGCTGCGCTCCTCCATCAGCACGCCGGCCGCCGGCGTGCTGACAGCCTCGGGGGTGCCCCAGACCGCGGTGGCGATCACCGGCGTGCCGCAGGCCATGGCCTCCAGCAGGACGTTGGCCATCCCCTCGCGGCTCGACGCCAGCACCAGGGCGTCGGCGGCGTTGTAGAGCTCCTTGAGCCCCTCCTGCTCGACGTGGCCGAGGAAGCGGACGCGGTCCGCCACCTCCAGGGTCGCCGCCAGCTCCCGCAGCGTCTGCTCGTAGACGCCGTCGCCCGCGATGAGCAGTGTCACGCCGACCAGACTGCAGAGCGCCTCGATGGCCAGGTGATGCCCCTTGCGCGGCGTCAGATGCCCCACTGAAATGAGGACCGTGCCGGTGAGGCCCAGCCGCCGCCGGACCGCCTCCCGGTCCACCGGATGGAAGAGCTCCGGGGATCACGCGGATCTTGTCGGCGGATGCCCCCCAGGCCACCAGCTTGGCCTTGAGCGCCTGGCAGACCGAGCTGACGGAGGCCGCCTGCTCCACTGCCCAGAGCAGCAGCCGGCGGGGGACGGGGTACCGCGGATAGGTGATCACGTCATCGCCCAGCATGCTCATGATCAGCGGCTTGCCGAACTGCCGGGCCAGAATCGCCGCCGCCGCGCCGTCCGGATAGACGTAGTGGGCGTCGATGACGTCGAAGTCGAAGCCCTCGTCCAGGAGCTCCTCCAGGGCCTTCCGTGCCGCCGCCGCCATCAG
>DASPJI010000495.1:0-3259 GCA_035628695.1 Thermoanaerobaculia bacterium
CTGCTTCGGAACGTCCCGGGCTCTGCCCCGTGGGCCCCGGGTCTGCGGCGGTGCAGCAACCCCGATGTCCAAGACGTCAGCCATCCTGGTCGAGCGGGCCCGGACCCACAACCTCAAAGGTGTGGACTGCCGGGTGCCGCACCGCGCCGTGACCGTGGTCACCGGCCCCTCGGGCGCCGGCAAGTCGTCCCTCGCCTTCGACACCATCTTCGCCGAGGGGCAGCGCCGGTTCGTGGAGTCGATGTCCACCTATGCCCGGCAGTTCCTCGACCAGATGGAGCGGCCGCCGGTCGACGCGATCCACAACATCCTGCCCGCCGTCGCCCTGGAGGCGAAGAACGCGGTCAAGAACGCCCGCTCCACCGTCGGCACCATCACCGAGATCCACGACGTCCTGCGCCTCCTCTATACCCATCTGGGCGAGGTGGCATGCCCCCGCGGCCACGGCCCGGTGCGCCCCTACTCCCCCGAGGACGCCGCCGCGGACCTGATCGCCCGGGGGGAGCCGTTTACCATCGTGGTCCGCCTCCCCCGTCCGGCCCGCGGCGCCGACCAGGCCCTGGGCGAGCTGATCCGCCAGGGGTTCCAGCGCCGGCTCGAGGAAGGAAAGGACGGCGGCGAGGAGGTGGCCCGCATGGAGCCGGGCGAGAAGTGGCCGGCGAAGCGCGACCCCCTCCCCCTGGTGCTCGGCCGCTTCACCCCCAAGCCGGACGCCGTGGGCCGCATCGTCGACACCCTCGAGCAGGCCTACCGGATGAGCGGCGGCCGGGTGGAGGCACGGACGGCCTCCGGCGTCCGCTACTACAGCCGCGAGATCTCGTGCCCGGTGTGCGGCGAGACCGTGCGCCGGCCGACGCCCCCCCTGTTCTCCTTCAACTCGCCGCTCGGCGCCTGCCCCACCTGCCAGGGGTTCGGCCGGGTCATCGGCATCGACCGCGAGCGGGTCGTCCCCGATCCCCGGAAGACGCTCGCCGAGCGCCCGATCGCGCCGTGGAACACGCCGGCCCACGAGGAGCTGTACGACGGCCTCCTCGCCGCCGCTCGCAAGCGGAAGGTCCCCCTGGACGTCCCCTGGAGCGCGCTCGCCCCCGAGGACCGGGAGTGGATCTGGAGCGGGGAGGGGAAATTCACCAACCTGGAGGAGTTCTTCCACTGGCTGGAGGGGCGGACCTATAAAGTCCACGTGCGCGTGCTCCTCGCCCGCTACCGCGCCTACAACCCCTGCCCGGACTGCGACGGCGCCCGCCTCCAGCCCGAGGCGCGGGTGGTCACCGTCGAGGGGATGACCCTGCCGCAGCTCACGGCGCTGAGCGTCGAGCAGCTCCGGGCCTGGCTGCGCGCCCGCCGCTGGACGCCGCGGCAGCGCGAGGTCGCCGGCCACCTCCTCGACGAGCTCACCGAGCGGGTGGAGGTGCTCCACCGCGTCGGCCTCGACTACCTCACCCTCGACCGCCAGGCGCGGACGCTGTCCGGCGGCGAGACGCAGCGCATCCACCTGGCCGCGGCCCTGGGCTCGGGGCTCACCAGCACCCTCTACGTCCTCGACGAGCCGACCATCGGCCTCCACCCGCAGGACAGTGAGCGCCTGCTGTCGCTGCTGCGCGACCTCGCCGCCCGCGGCAACACCGTGCTGGTGGTCGAGCACGACCGGACGCTCATCCGCGGCGCCGACCACGTCATCGACATGGGCCCGGCGGCCGGCGAGCGCGGCGGCGAGGTGGTGATCGAGGGGCCGATCGAGGCCATCCTGGCGTCCGAGGAGTCGCTGACCGGCCGCTATCTCAGAGAGCGCCCCGTGACCTCGGCGCGCCGGCACGTCGCCCGCTTCCGCCGCGAGCAGGGATGGGAGACGCTGAGCGACGAGCTGTCCGCCCTCCCCCGCCTCTCGGTGCGCAACGCCCGCGCTCACAACCTCAAGGGGATCGACGTCGAGCTCCCCCTGGGAGCGATGGTGGCGGTCACCGGCGTCTCGGGCTCGGGCAAGTCGACGCTGATCGAGAACGTCGTCTACGGCACCTACCAGCGCTCGCGCGGCGTGGTGGACGCCGACCCGGGGGAGTGCGACGCCTTGATCGGGCTCGACGGGCTCGCCGACGTCACCCTGGTGGACCAGCGCCCCTTGGGCCGGTCGAGCCGCTCCAACCCGATCACCTATATCAAGGCCTACGACGAGCTGCGCAAGCTGTTCGCCGCCACCTCGGACGCCAAGGCGCGGCGCATCACACCGGCCCACTTCTCGTTCAACATCGACCGCGGGCGCTGCCCCACCTGCGAGGGGACGGGGGTGACCGAGGTCGACATGCAGTTCATGGCGCCGGTGACCGTGCCCTGCGAGACCTGCCAGGGGCACCGCTTCCAGCCCGAGGTGCTGGCGGTGCGCTGGCGCGGCCGCAACATCTCCGAGGTGCTGGACCTGACCGTCGACTCGGCGCTGGAGTTCTTCTCCGACCAGAAGGGGCTCTGCCGCCGGCTGCGGGTGCTGGCCGACGTCGGCCTGGGCTATCTGCGGCTCGGCCAGCCGACCTCGACGCTGTCGGGCGGCGAGGCGCAGCGGCTGAAGCTCGCCAGCTTCCTCGACCGTCCGGCCGCCGAGGGGAAGCGCCTCTTCCTCTTCGACGAGCCGACCACCGGTCTGCACCTGGCGGACATCGACCTCCTCTACCATACCCTGCGGCGCCTGGTGCAGCGCGGCGACGGCGTGGTGGTGGTCGAGCACAGCTCCGACCTCATCGCCCGCGCCGACTGGATCGTCGACCTGGGGCCCGGCGGCGGCGTCCACGGCGGCGAGGTCCTCTACTCCGGCCCCCTGGAGCCGTACCTCGACCGGGTGGACAGCCCTACGGCCGAGGAGCTGCGGCGTCATCTGAAGTGGCCCGAGGAGGCCGCCGTGGCGGCGGCCCGCTGACCTGCGGGGAAGGCCCGCAATTTTTCGGCGCCTCCCGCCGTTTCTCCAGTTGCAGCGCCCGAACCGCGCCATTAGGATGGATATTTGATGATCCACGAAGAGACCTCGCCCCTCCGTTCCCTCGAGACCGCCGGCGACGCCCCGGTCCGCCCGGTGGCCGCCGCCGCGGGACGCCCGCGCCTCTGGTGGGTGGGGACCGTGGGCGCGCTCTTCCTGGGCGGGGTGCTGCTGGTGGCGGTCTGGGCCAAGATGCTCGATCCGCTGGCCTTCGCCGAGCAGATCCGGCAGGAGAAGCTGGACTTCCTGCTCTCGGCCGAGGCCGTGGCGCTGATCGCCCTGGCCCTGGAGGCGGGG
>DASPJI010000496.1:0-3193 GCA_035628695.1 Thermoanaerobaculia bacterium
ACGGCTCGAACATGCGGGGCAGCAGGTCCGGCTCGATGCCCATGCCAGAGTCCTCCACCTCGACCACCAGCCAGGAGCCGTCCAGCGCGTCCTCGTTCAGCGACCGTACGGTGATGGAGCCGCCGGGCGGCGTGAACTTGATCGCGTTCTGGAGCAGATTGAGGAAGATCTGGGTGAGACGCCGGGCATCGCCGCGCAGCTTGTGGCGCTCCGCCCCGAGCCGGGTGCTGACCTGGCGTTGCGACCTGAGCACGGGCGAGCAACAGGTCTCCAGCGCCTGCCCGAGGACGCGGTGCAGGTCGCAGACGTCGCGGGAGAGGGTCATCTTGCCATGGACGGCGCGGGTGACGTCCAGCAGGTCGTCGATGAGCCGCGCCTCCAGCTCCACGTTGCGGCGGACCATGGAGAGGACGTCGCGCAGCCGGGGCTCGATCCGCTCCTCCTTCTCCAGGGCGGAGACCGAGGCGAGGACCGGCGCGAGCGGTGTGCGGAGCTCGTGGCTGAGCGTGGCGAGGAAGCGGTCTTTGGCGGTGTTGGCCGCCCGTGCCTCCTGATAGAGGCGGGCGTTGTCGATGGCCAGAGCGGCCCGGCGGGCCAGCTCCACCCCCAGCTCCAGGTCGGCGTCGTCGAACCGGCGGCCCGACTCCGACAGCGCCAGGACCAGGATGCCGACGACCTCGCCCCGGACCACCAGGGGGAGGAGCATCCCGGAGACCGGGTGGAGCTCGCCGAAGATCTCCCGCAGCTCCGGGTCCTCGGGGATCTCCTGCTCCCACTCGACCAGGGTGGGATAGCCGACGATCTCGGACCGTCCGGTGCCCAGGATCGCGCCGACCAGGCTCCGCGGATCGTCCGAGCGGACGCGGTAGAGCTCGCCGACCCGCTCGAGGAACGTCTCCTTGCCGGGATCCACGTGCTCGAAAGCGACCGGGGTGATGCGGTTCCCCGCGCCGACCTCCAGCAGCACACAGTAGTCGGCGACCCGGGGGACGGCGAGGCGGGCGAGCGTCCGGAGGGTGGTGCGGTCGTCGAGCGACGAGGCGAGAACCTCGCCGGCCTCGGCGAGGAAGGCGGCCCGCTGCTCCGCCGCCTCGGCGCGCGCCCGGGCGGCCCGCTCGCGCGCCAGCAGCAGGGAGTTCTCCTCCTCCGCCCGCCGTCTCTCGGTGACGTCCTGGCAGACGCCGGTCATCCGCACCGGCCGCCCCTGGATATTGCGGATCACCGCGCCGCGGTCGTAAACCCAGATGACGCCGCTGGGCCGTACCAGACGGTACTCGGCCGCGTACTCCACCTCGCCCTGCAAGGCGCGCTCGACCAGCCGGTCCACCCTCGCCCGGTCGTCCGGATGGACCATGGCCAGCGCGGTCTCGAGCGTCGGCTCGGGAGGCAGGCCGAGGACGTCCTGCGCGTTGGCCGACCAGTGCATCCGGCCGGTCTCCACGTCCCAATCCCAGGCCACCATGCGCGCGGCGTCCAGGGCGAACTGGAGGCGCTCCCGACTCTCCTGCAGAGCCGACTCGGCACGCTTGCGACCGGAAAGATCCACCACGATATCGACACAGGTGCCGGCCTTCTCGTCCACCAGGGAGCCGGTCAGCAGGACCGGTACACGCCGGCCATCGGGGTTGACCAGCTCCTTTTCGTACGGTGAGCAGGCACCCGTCCGCCGCATCTCCTCGATCGCCATCTCATCGCGGCGCCAGTACTCCGGCGGCGTCAGCTCGCGCCAGCCCACGGTACCGCGGCGCAGCTCCTCCCTGCCGTAGCCGGCGAGCCGCAGGAAGGCATCGTTGAAATCCAGGAGGTTGCCGGCAAAGTCGGCGACCACCACGCCGAACCGTTCGGATTCGGCAAGAGACCGGAACCGGGACTCTTCCATACAGGCTCCTCGCTTCTGGGACCAATACCCGCGCTGAGAAGCCATGAGACTCCAGCCGCGGGACGGCCCGTACCCGGTCGGGCGTTTTGTCAATAGTATATAACGAATTTCCAGAAGAAGTTGCTCCAGGTGCCCTGCTATGATTTTTCGCTACGGCGAGAGGGGGTGTCCCGGATGAATCGAGTGAGCTGTCTCTTGACGCTGGCCGGCGTGGCGGTGCTGGTCGTGATGAGCTTCGTGGCCGGTGTCTCCTACGCCAATCGTCAGGAGCCGGGCGAGGTGTCAGCCCCTCCCGCGGGCGATACCGCGGCGCAGCCGGGCCTGCTGCCGGCGCCGGCACGGCGCGAGCTGCTGGAGGAGGAGCGGTCCACCATCGAGCTGTTCGAGCGCGCCTCCCCGTCGGCCGTGTTCGTCACCTCGGCCGCCCTCCAGCGGGACTTCTTCAGCATGAATCTCACCGAGATCCCGCAAGGGAGCGGCTCGGGGTTCGTCTGGGACCGCGAGGGGCACGTGGTCACCAACTTCCACGTCATCGCCCAGGGAAACGCCTTCCAGGTCATCCTCTCCGACAGCTCCGCCTGGGAGGCCCGAGTGGTGGGCTATGCCCCGGAGAAGGATCTGGCCGTGCTGCGCGTCGAGGTGCCGCCCGACCGCCTCCGGCCGCTGCCGGTCGGCAGCTCCGAGGATCTCGAGGTGGGCCAGAAGGTCTTCGCCATCGGCAACCCGTTCGGCTTCGACCAGTCGCTGACCACCGGCATCATCAGCGCGCTCGGGCGGGAGATCCAGTCGCTCGCCGGCGTCCCCATCCGTGACGTCATCCAGACCGACGCGGCTATCAATCCCGGCAACTCGGGGGGGCCGCTGCTCGACAGCGCCGGCCGCCTCATCGGCGTCAACACCGCGATCTACAGCCCGTCCGGTGCCTACGCCGGCATCGGCTTCGCCATCCCCGCCCACGCCGTGGCGTGGGCGGTGCCCGACCTCATCCGCTACGGGCGGATCCAGCGCCCCACTCTGGGGGTCGAGGTGGCCTCCGACTCCCTGGAGCGCCGGGCCGGGATCGAGGAGGGGGCTCTGGTCGTGCGCGTCGAGGAGGGGAGCGCCGCCGACCAAGCGGGTCTCCAGGGGCTGCGTCGCGACGCACTGGGCCGCTGGGTGGTGGGCGACATCATCCTGCGCGTCGACGGCGAGGAGGTCGACTCCGCGGGGGACCTCCTCCTCGCTCTCGAGGAGAGGAAGGCCGGAGACTCGGTGCCCGTGGAGGTCCTGCGGGATGGCCGGCGCCAGCGGCTCGACGTCACCCTGGCCGCCCCC
>DASPJI010000497.1:0-2553 GCA_035628695.1 Thermoanaerobaculia bacterium
CCTCCAACCGGGCGTTGGGGATCGCGATAGTGGTCCCCGGGCCGAGGTGACCGCGCTCGACCCGCAGCCCCAGCCTGAGATCGCCGCTGCCGCTGAAGTTCAGCCAGGGGGTGCCCGCGAAGTAGGTCTCGAGGAAACCGAAGGAGGAGATCCGGCCGGTGAGGTCCACGGAGCCCGAGACGAAGCGGAGCGCCTGGATGCCCGGCAGCTCCCCGAGAACCATGGGATCGAGCCGTCCGCGGGCCTGGATGCCCACTCTCTGGGCCACCGTCGCGCCCTCCGCTACGAGGCTCGCACCCCGGATGGACAAGGCGGCGGTGTCCACCTGCAGCGGTCCGCCGGGCTCGAGAGACAGGCTCGCCTCCAGCGCGGTGTCTCCCCGCAGGACGAACGGCTCGAAGCCGATCTCGCGCAGGCCGGCGAGCCGCGCCCCGTCCAGATGGACCGCCCACGGCGGCGCCGCGCTCGGCCGCGTCCCGGAGGGGCCCGCCAGGGCGAGGCGGATGGCCCCCCCTTCCGAGCGCAGGCCGGTGAGGATCAGCCGCCGCTCCAGCAGCGCCGCCAGGTCGACCCTGCCCTCGGCCTGGTCGAGGTCGATGCGGCTGGCGAGGCGGCTCCCCCGCAGGTCGAGGCGCACGCCGCGGGCCCGCGCGGTCCCGGTCAGAGGGGACGACATCGTCCGGGAGCGGTTGATCTGCCGGACGGTGGTGAACAGATGGCGGAGCCGCACCTCGGAGCTCTTCGCCGCCAGGTCGAGGGCGTCGGCGTGGATGAGAGGGGGCCGGTCCGTGGTCGCACCCAGCTGCAGCCCGGCGGCCTGGAGCGTCAGGAGGAGGACCGGGCCCGCCGGCCCCGCGGCCACCGAGCCGGCCACCCGCAGCGGCGCCTGCTCGCGGCCGGGCCGGGGCTCGATGGACACCCGGCTCCCCGGCACGAACCGGCCGCGCCCGGCCCGGACGTCCACCGCCAGGCTCGCCGCACCCCCGGCGGCGTTGCCCAGGCGGT
Source organism: Thermoanaerobaculia bacterium (assembly GCA_035628695.1). Classification (GTDB taxonomy): domain Bacteria; phylum Acidobacteriota; class Thermoanaerobaculia; order Multivoradales; family UBA5704; genus DASPJI01. Next base: position 1,006 of record DASPJI010000497.1, read on the forward strand.
CCAGCAGCGGCGGGTCGGGCACGCTCCCCCGGGCTTCCAGGTGGCCGGAGAGGAAGTCCCACCCCTCCATCCCCGGGTGCTCGCGCACCGCGTAGGGCTCGATCCGCACCTCGGTCCGGACGTCGGCGTCCCGCACCAGGAGCTGCCGCGCCTCGCCCGGCCCCCGGTCGAGGCGCGCGCCGGTCATCCTCAGCGTCGTGGGCAGGAGCTGGAAGTCGCCGCCGACCTGGACGGAGAAGCCCCCGCGGGCCTCGCCCGAACCGGAGAGGACGAAATCGCCATACCGGATCTCGCGCACGGTGGCGAGGGTGACGCCGGGCAGCCGGGTGGTCCACCCCTTCCGGCCCGGGCGGCGGCGAGGGCGGAGGGCTCCGGGCTTGCGCGGCTCCCGGATCACCGACGAGCGCACCCCCTCCCCCCGCAGGTCCCGAATCTCGATGCGGCGCTGGAAGAGCCCGGGCAGGTCGATGTAGCCGTCGGCGCGCTCGGCCGCGACCCACCACCGCACGCTGCGCTGGTGCCCCCGCACCTCCAGGCCCCGCGCGTGCACCCGGCCGGGCCAGAGGCTCCACGCCGAGTCCCAGGTCACCTGCACGCTCGGCCGGCGGTTGACCACCCAGGACCCCAGCGGGGTGTTGAGGAACACGTTGGCCGTCAGCGGGTACAGGGCCGCCACGAGGAGGACGGCGATGAGCAGCCGCCGGGCCCATTTCCATCTTTTCGTCATCGGCTCCCCTCTACGCAAGGGTTGGGCCTGACACTGGAACCGGCTGGCGGGTCGCGTCTTCCCGAGTCCTTCCAGCCCCTGCTCTGGCTCGCGTTTTGCATTTAGTAAACCATGAATGAAGCCACTAGGAGGAGCCATGCCCTCGCCGTCCCTGGAAGTCGTCTTTCGCAGAAGGGGTACGCCTCTCGGGGCGGCCGAGGAGCTGCGCCCTCTGGCCGTGGAGTTCCCCACGGTCCAGATCGGGCCCTCCCGCTCTCCGTTCGGCGAGGAGGAGATCCCTTTTTGCACACTTGAAGCCGTGGAGTGGGAGCATCCTACCTTCGGCTTTTACGAGTTCGACGCCCGCATGAACGATCTGGCGGAGCGGACGGATGGCCACCCCTTCGGGCTGCGGCTCCTGGGGCCGGCGGAGCGGCTGCCCTCGCTGGCCTTCGAGGTCCTGACCCGCTGCCAGCGGCTGGCGGACCGGCGGAACCACGAGTCGTGCGGCCCCGAGTTCGACCGCGTCCTCCGCTGCCACCGCGAGCTCCACAACCTCGCCAAGCCGCTGGTGCGCGCCGACCACTCCCACACCCTGGACACCTGGCAGTGGGTGCTGCGGCTCAACCGCGGCGCCGGCCTGGCGGTCCAGCTCGCCGCGCTGTTCCATGACATCGAGCGCCTGGTCTCCGAGGCCGATGTCCGCGTCGAGCACCAAGCCCCGATCTACCAGAGCTTCAAGGACGACCACGCCCGGCGCGGCGCCGCCATGGCGGTGGAGGCCCTCGCCGAGGCGGGCATCGACGAACCGGCCTGCCGGCGCGTCGCCCGGCTGATCGGCG
>DASPJI010000498.1:0-6533 GCA_035628695.1 Thermoanaerobaculia bacterium
CCCGTCCTTTCGATCTCACCCGGGGGCCGCTCCTCCGGGGTCTGCTCCTCCGGACCACGGAGCGAGGGGGTCCGGTCCGCCCGGCGCAGGCGACTGGACGCGCTGGGGGATGGGCTGGGGGGGCGCACCCGAAGGAGCCGAGCAGGGTCGGAGCGGACCCCCTCGCGGCCGGCCACCACCACCTTCTCGTCCTGACGATGCACCACATCGTCTCGGACGCCTGGTCCATGGACGTGCTCGCCCGCGAGTTGGGCCTTCTCTACGCTTCCGAGCCGCCGCCACCGCTGCCCATCCAGTACGCCGACTTCGCCCTCTGGCAGCGCCGCCACCTGTCCTCGGAGCTACTCGCCGACCATCTCACTTGGTGGCGCCACCGTCTTGCCGGAGCGCCGCCGCTCCTCGACCTGCCGACCGACCATCCCCGGCCGGCGGTGCGAACCCAGCGTGGGGACGAGCTCTCCTTCCACCTCCCGGAGCACCTCTCCCACACCCTGGAGAGCCTCAGCCACCAAGAGGGCGCCACCCTCTTCATGACTCTCCTTGCCGCGTTCCAGGTCCTCCTGGCCCGTCTCGCCAACCAGCAGGACGTGAGCGTCGGCACTCCCATCGCCGGCCGCCGCCAGGCCGAGACCGAGCCCCTGATCGGCTTCTTCGTCAATACCCTTGTGATGCGGACCGATCTCTCCGGCGAGCCGGTCTTCCGGACCCTGCTGGGGCGGGTGCGGGACATGGCCCTGGGCACCTACGCCCACCAGGACCTCCCCTTCGAGCGTCTGGTGGAGGAGCTGGCCCCCGAGCGGAACCTCGCGCACACCCCGCTGTTCCAGGCCGTGTTCACCCTCCAGCGCCCACCGGCCGGCCTCGGCACCCTGCCCGGGCTGGAGGTCTCGCCGGTACGTCTCGGAGCCCGGACGGCCAAGTTCGACCTGACCCTCACGCTGATCTACGAGCCCGGCGGCCTCGACGGCTGGATGGAATTCAGCGCCGATCTCTTCGATCGCACGTCCGTGCAGCGCTGGGCCGGTCACTTCCAGGCTCTCCTCGAGGGAGTGGTGAAGGACAGCCACCAGCCCTGGACCGGTCTGCCCCTGTTGACCGCCGCCCAACAGCACCAGGTCAGCGTCGAGTGGGGGGCCGACTTCCAGAGCGCCTTCCCGCGTTCCCCCCTTTCAGCTCTCTTTGCAGAACAGGTGGAGAGGACGCCCGAGGCCCTGGCCGTGGTCTTCGGGGACGAGCGGCTGACCTATCGCGAGCTGGACCGCCGGGCCGAGGCGCTGGCGGAGCGTCTTCGCGAAGCCGGAGTCGGGCCGGAGACGCTGGTGGGGCTCAGCACGGAGCGCTCGGCGGCTCTGGTCGTCGGCATGCTGGGGATCATCAAGGCCGGTGGCGCGTATGTACCGCTCGACCCGGAGTACCCGCGGGAGCGGATCGACTTCATGGTGGCGGATGCGGGGGTGTCGCTCATCGTCGGAGAGGGGCTTGGGATCGAGGCGGTCCAAGAGAACCCCCCTCCTGACCTCCCCCGCTCCCTCCCACCCCCCTCCCAGGGGGGGAGGCACCCCCTCCCCCTCGGGCCCGATCTGGCTTATGTGACGTATACGTCGGGATCCACGGGGGTGCCCAAGGGGATCGCGATTCCTCAAACCGCGGTGGCGCGGCTGGTACTGGGAACGAACTACATCGACCTCGGGCCGGGTGACCGCGTGGCCCAGGTCTCCAACGCCACGTTCGACGCCGCCACCTTCGAGGTGTGGGGGGCGCTCCTCACCGGTGCCACACTGGTGGGGTTCCCCCGAGAGGTGACGCTGTCGCCGGTCCGCTTCGCCAAGGCGCTGGCCGAGACCGGCGTCAGCGTCATGTTCCTCACGACGGCCCTGTTCCATCAGGTTGCCCGGGAGGTGCCGGACGCCTTCGCCTCCCTGCGCCGCCTGCTCGTCGGCGGTGAGGCCATGGACCCGCGGTGGGGCGCCGAGGTGCTGGAGAAGGGGGCGCCCGGGCGGCTGGTCAACATCTACGGCCCTACCGAGGGGACGACGTTCAGCACCTGGCACCTGATCGACACCGTGCCGCCCGGGCGCCCGGTGCCCATCGGCCGCGCTCTCGCCAATGCACGGACCTATGTCGTGGACCGCGAGCTGCGGCCGGCCCCGCCGGGTGTGGCCGGTGAGCTGTGCCTCGGCGGCGAAGGCCTCGCCCGCGGCTATCTCCGGCGGCCCGGCCTGACCGCGGCGGCGTTCGTCCCCGATCCCCTCTCCGGGCTGCCGGGCGAGCGGCTCTACCGGACCGGCGACCTGGTGCGGTGGGCCCCAGAAGGGACGATCGAGTTCCTGGGCCGCCTGGATCACCAGGTGAAGCTCCGGGGCTTCCGCATCGAGCTCGGCGAGATCGAGACCGCCCTGGCCGCCTGTCCGGAGGTGCGGGAGGCCGCCGTGCTGATGCGGGAGGTGGTCCCGGGAGACCGCCGGCTGGTGGCGTATGCGGTCCCCCGGGGTACCCATGACTCGGCCGCGGTACGGTCCGTCCTCCAGAGTCGCCTGCCCGACTACATGATCCCCGCGGCGCTGGTCTGGCTCGACACCCTGCCGCTCAACGCCAACGGCAAGGTGGACCGGCGGGCGCTGCTGGAGATTTCGATCGGCACCGAGGCCGCGGGAGAGGGCCGAGCGGCGCCGCGCGACCTGGTAGAGGAGCAGCTCGCCGCGATTTGGGAGGAGCTGCTCGGGGTCCCGCGGGTCGGCATCCACGACGACTTCTTCGAGCTGGGCGGCCACTCGCTGCTCGCGACGCGGGTGGTCTCCCGGGTGAGGGAGGCATTCGGCGTCGAGCTGCCGCTACGGACGCTGTTCGCTGCACCGACCGTGGCGCGGCTCGCCGGCGAGGTAGAGGAGGAGCGGCGCCGGGGCGCGGGCCTCGCCAGTCCGCCGGTGATCCCCGTACCCCGTGAGGGCGACCTCCCCCTCTCCTTCGCCCAGGAGTGGATGTGGATCGCCGACCAGCTCGAGACCGAGGGGGGCGGCTACAACGCACCGATGGCGGTGCGCCTGCGCGGCCGCCTGGACGTCCCCGCGCTGGCCGCGGCCCTCGACGGGGTGGTCCGCCGTCACGAGGCCCTGCGGACCACCTTCCATTCCGGCGAGGGAGGCCCCGTCCAGCGAGTCCAGCGGGAGATGCCGGTTCCCCTGGAGGAGATCGACCTCGGAGCCCTGCCGGAAATGGGGGAGGTGGAGCGGGTGGCGGTGGCGTTCTCCAGGTGGCCGTTCGACCTGGCCATCGGGCCTCCCCTGCGGGCCTGCCTCGTGCGGCTCGGCGGCGAGGACCACGTCCTGCTCCTCACCCTCCACCACCTGGTCACGGACGGCTGGTCGGGCGGCATCCTGCTGGAGGATCTGGCTGTGCTCTACCGGGCGGCGAGCGAGGGCCGGCCTTCGCCGCTGCCGCGCCTGCCCGTGCAATACGCGGACTTCGCCGTCTGGCAGCGGCGGTGGCTGACGGGCGACGTCCTGGAGCGGCTGGTCGGTTACTGGCGGGAGCGGCTCGCCGGGAGGCCTGCGGCGCTGGAGATCCCTACCGACCGCCCCCGCTCGGCTGTGCGGACCCAGTGGGGTGCCCGGCTGCCGGTGGCGTTCTCCGGGGAGGTCTCGGAGCGCTTCGCCGCCCTGGCGCGCCAGGAGCGGGTGACGCCGTTCACCTCGCTCCTCGCCCTCTGGAAGACCCTCCTCGCGCGCTACAGCCATCAGGAGGATCTGGTCGTGGGCACGCCGGTGGCAAACCGCGCCCGGCGGGAGGTGGAGGGGGTGGTCGGCTACTTCGTCAATGACCTGCCGCTACGCACCGACCTCTCCGGCGAGCCGTCGTTCCGCGATCTGCTCGCCCGGGTCCATGAGACGGCGCTCGGCGCGCACGCCCATCAGGACCTGCCGGCGGTGAAGCTCGCCCAGGAGCTCCAGGCCGGGAGTGGGGCCCTCTTCCAGGCCTGGTTCCAGCTCCAGAACACGCCGCCGCTACGCATCGATCTGCCGGGGCTCGCCTTCGCCGAGCACCGGGCGGAGCTGCCGGCTGCCAGCTTCGAGCTGGAGCTGGCTCTACGGGAGACCGAGCTCGGGCTGGAAGGGTATTTCTCCTATAACCGGGACCTGTTCCGGCGCGACACGGCGGAGGCCATGCTCGGCCACCTGCTCGCCTTGGCTGAGGGAGCCGCGGCGGAGCCGGACCGCCCGATCTGGGAGCTGTCGCTGCTCGTGGACGCGGAGTGGCGGCAGGTGGCGGCGGCCGGTAAGGTCGAGCGATATGTGGCAGAGGTGCCGCTCCATCGGCAGTTCGAGGCGCGGGCGGCCAAGGCTCCGGACCGGGTGGCGGTGACGTTCGAGGACGGGAGCCTGACCTATGGCGAGCTGGATCGCAGGGCCGAAGCTCTGGCCGGGCGGCTCCGGGAGATGGGGATCGGGCCGGAGGCGCGGGTGGGAGTCTCGCTGCCACGCTCGGCGGAGCTGTTGGTGGCGATCCTCGGCGTGTTGAAGGCGGGAGGCGCCTATGTGCCTCTCGATCCGGCCTATCCGCGGGAGCGGCTGGAGATGCTGGTCGAGGAGTCGCGGGTGGCGGTGGTGGTGGGGGCCTCCGACATTGCCCGCTCCCGGGAGGGGGCAAGCCCCTCCCCTACAGGAGAGCGGGAGGGGACCAGCGATCCCGATCATCTGGCCTACGTCATCTATACATCCGGCTCCACCGGAAGGCCCAAGGGGGTCATGGTGACCCACCGCCAGGTCGCGAGGCTGTTCGAGGCGTCCGGGTGGTTCGGCTTCGGGGCGGAGGATGTCTGGACGCTCTTCCACTCCTATGCGTTCGACTTCTCGGTCTGGGAGATCTGGGGGGCTCTCCTCTTCGGCGGCCGGCTGGTGGTGGTGCCTTACGAGACGAGCCGCTCGCCGGAGGACTTCCAGGAGCTGCTGGTGCGTGAGGGGGTGACAGTCCTCAACCAGACCCCCTCGGCGTTCCAGGGATTGGTACGGGCGGAGGGGCCCGGACACCTTCTCCCCCTCCGCTGGGTGATCTTCGGTGGCGAGGCGCTGGAGCTCCGCGCCCTCGTCCCCTGGTTCCGGCGCCACGGGGAGGTCCGGCCCCGGCTCGTCAACATGTTCGGCATCACCGAGACGACGGTGCACGTCACCCTTCGCCCGCTGACCCGTGCCGATGCCGAGGAGGGCGCCGGCAGTCCGATAGGCGAGCCGCTGCCCGACCTCCGGCTCTATCTCCTGGACCGCCGCCTCCGCCCGGTGCCGCCGGGTGTGGTGGGGGAGGTCTACGTCGGTGGCGGGGGTGTGGCACGCGGTTATCTCCACCGTCCGGACCTGACGGCCGAGCGGTTCGTGCCCGATCCCTTTACCGGCATTCATGGCGAGGCCGGAGCGCGCCTTTATCGCTCCGGCGACCTCGCCCGGACGCGGCGGGACGGTGAGCTCGAGTACCTCGGACGGGCGGACCAGCAGCTCAAGGTCCGCGGTTTCCGCATCGAGCCGGGCGAGATCGAGGCCGCGCTGCTGGGCCAGCCGGGCATCCGCGAAGCCGTGGTCCTCGCCCGCGACTACTCCCAGGGGGACCGCCGCCTCGTCGCCTATCTCGGTACGGATGACGTCCCGGACCTCGCCGCGCTCCGTGCGTCGCTCCTGGAGACCCTCCCCGAGCACATGGTCCCCGCGGCCTTCGTGACCCTGCCGGCGCTGCCGCTCACGGCGCACGGCAAGGTGGACCGCCGGGCCCTGCTGGCCCTGGAGCCCGAGGTCCGGCCGGTCGCGGAGACCGCCTCCGAGCCTCCGGCGGGCCCTCTGGAGGAGATCCTCACCGCGCTCTGGACCGATCTCCTGGGAGCAGAGGCCGTCGGCCGGGACGAGAGCTTCTTCGCCCTCGGCGGGCACTCGCTGCTCATGACCCAGGTGGCCTCGCGGCTCAAGCAGCTTACTGGTGTGACCCTGCCCATGCGGAGCTTCTTCGAGCAGCCGACCGTCCGCGGGTTGGCCGGGTCGCTCCTGGCGGAGATGGTGAAGGCGACGCCGGTGGAGCGGTTGGAGCGGTTGCTGGCGGAGGTGGAGGGGGTGCCGGAGGAGGCGGTGGGGGAGAGGATTGGGGAAAAGCGGACGAGCTACGCGCGAGTCCTCACCCCCCGGCCCCCTCTCCCATCTCCCACCCTCCCCCCGCCAGGAGAGGGGGAGACCAGCGGCAGCGAAGAAAAGGGTTTTTCTCCCCCTCTCCCGGGGTCCGGGCGGGCGGGAGATGGGAGAGGGGGCCGGGGGGTGAGGACTCCAGGGCAGGACGCCGCGCCTCACACCGCCCTTCGCGTCCGCGACCTCCTCGTCCTCATGCCGGAGGGACCGGCCATCCCCGCTCCGCCGCCCATCACGGCCATGGGGTTCCCGACCGCCAACCGGCCGGAGGTGCTGGAGCGCGGGATCACGAGCTACGCCGAGGCGACACGGGATCGCGGCCAGCCCCTGCGCTTCGTGGTGACCGACGATTCACGGGTGCCCACCATCCGCGAGGAG
>DASPJI010000499.1:0-4464 GCA_035628695.1 Thermoanaerobaculia bacterium
CGGCCGGTCGGGGTGGGCGGTGAAGGTGAAGCCCGCCACCGGCGCTCCGGGCTGGTTCGCTTCCAGGTCCAGGCGGATCAGGGTGAGCAGCGTCTTGACGTCGCGGGTGGGCGCCGGCAGGTCGATGGAGCGGGTCTGGTGCCCCTCGGGCTCGAGCCGCAGGGAGAGCACCAGCCGCGTGCAGGCGAGCCCGCGCGACTCCAGCCGCTGGCAGAGCCGCTCCAGGGCGGCGCGGCCGACGAACAGGAAGGGCTCGAGCGAGACCAGCGGCCACTCCAGGTTCATCCCCTCGTGGAACTCGGGCGGCGGCTCGCGCGGAATGAGCGGCCGGGCATCCATGCCGCGCGCCGTGGCGTGGAGGTCGCGCCCGGTCCGCCCCAACCGGCTCGCCACCTGGGACTTGGGCAGGCGGGCGAAGTCGCCGACGGTGCGCACGCCCCAGCGCTCCAGGGTCTCGGCCAGGTCCACCTCGGGGGTGAGGCGGGTCAGGGGTAGGGGAGCGAGGAAGCCGGCCTCGTCGCCGGGGGGCACGATCACCGGCGAATCCGGCAAGCCGGCGGCGATCTGCGCCGCCAGCTTGCTGGAGGCGATGCCCACCCGCACGGCCAGTCCGGCTCCGTCGGCGGTGGCGATGAGGGAGCGCCCGAGCTCGCGCTCCGGGCACTCACCGGGGAAGTGGCGGTCGATCCCCTCGACGTCCAGGAAGGCGACGCCGTCGCCCGCGTCCTCGACCCGGGGCGAGTAGCTCTCGGCGACCTCGAGCAGGGCCTCCTGCGCCGCCTGCTCGCACTCCTCGTCGCGCGGGCGGGCGACCAGCTTGGGGCAGAGCGCCCGGGCCTGGGGGAGGGTGAGGCCGGGCCGCACGCCGGCGTTGCGGGCGAGGCGGGTGGCGGCCACCACCCGGGCGGCGTTGCCGTTGCCCTCCACCACGGCCACGGCCTCGCGGGTGAGCTCCGGCTCGCTCCGCAGCCGGGCGGCGAGAGGAAAGAGGGGAAGGGTGGCGCAGGCGATACGGACGGACATGCGGCCGGACGATGGTCAAGGGTCAGGCAATGGCTCGGCGGAGGGGAGCGCGCTCCGCCTCCACCCACGGGGAGCGCGACCGGGGACCCGTGCTCGGCTCCTTCGGGTGCTCCCGCCCGGTCTCCCCACCCTCGCGTCCAGTCGCCTGCGCCGGAGCCCCGTTCGCGCTCCCCTTCCCCCGCCCGGGTTGGGGAGGAGTCGAAGGCAGGGGGCTCTCGGGGACGGCGAGGTCGAGACCCTCGGTCTGGCCGGTGAGGCGGCCGCGGTGCTTCTCGAGGGATACGTGGGCGGAGAGGCCGGTCAGCAGCCAGGGGGCGGCGCCTCCCCCCTGCCAAGCGACGCGGGAGCGTCCGGCCTTGAGGACGACGGCGGCCGCGGTGCCGCTCACCCGGTAAGGGCTGCCGACGAGGAGCGCCGAGGTGTGCGACTCGGCCGCCCGGGCCAGCCGCAGCCAGGCGGCCTCCACCCCCCGGCCGCCACGCACCGGCGGGTAGCCCATATCGAGGATGACCAGGGCGAAGCCGCTGCCCAGCAGCATCTCCGCCGCGGCCAGCGCCTGCTTCATGGTCTGCGGGCGTACCCAGAGCAGCCGCTCCAGGTCCACCCCGGCGGCGATGGCCGCCTCGGGGTCGAGGCTGTCCCCCAGGTCCACCAGGGCCGCGGTCTCGCCCGTGCCGGTGGCCGCGGCGAGGACCGCCAGCTCGGTGGAGAACCGGCCGCTCGACCGGCCGCCGATCAGCTCCACAAGCTGGCCGCGCGGCAGCCCCCCTTCGAGGAGGCGGTCGATCGCCGGCACCGCCGTCTGGAAGGGGGTATCCTTCTCCTCCTCCCGCCGTGCCCGCACCATCTCGCCGGCGCTCTTGAGGCGCGACCCCAGGGACTGGGGGAGCAGCCCTCGCAGCCGGGTCAGCGCCGGGCTGGAAGGTGTCTCCTTGATGAGCGGCAGGGCCATGGCGTATCCTCTCCTCGTCTCCCTAAATATAAAGCGTAATGATGGCGTAATCAATAGGTGAGGATGTTTTAACATCCGCTGTGGAGCCTTGCGTCATGGCGGTTTCCGAGGCGATAAAACCGATAGATAACAAGGGTGGGAAGATCTTTCTTGTCCGGAAGTGAATTGTGGCGGGAAGGTCCAACTTCGGCGGGGCGGGATTTCCTCCGGCTTTCCTCAGGACGGGGGGCGTCCATAGAATGGGGCCGGCCGTGAGCCGAGAGGAGGGATAGCGATGGCAGGGGGAGAAGGACCGATGAGCATCTCCGGCGTGCGCCGGGAGTACGAGCTGGGCGGGCTCTCCGAGGGGGAGATCGCCGCCGATCCCCTGGCGCAGTTCCGGGTCTGGCTGGACCAGGCCCTGGAGGCGGACCCGCTCGACCCCACGGCCATGACCCTGGCCACGGTGGACCGGGAAGGCAGGCCGTCCGCCCGGGTGGTGCTGCTCAAGGGGTACGACGAGCGGGGTTTCGTCTTCTTCACCAACTACGAGAGCCGCAAGGGGAGGGAACTGGACGAGAACCCGCGGGCCGCGCTGGTCTTCTTCTGGCCCAAGTTCGACCGCCAGGTGCGGGTCGAGGGGGCGGTGGAGAGGACATCGCGGGAGGAGTCGGAGGAGTACTTCCTGTCCCGGCCGCTGGGGGCGCGGCTCGGGGCCTGGGCGTCGGAACAGAGCCGGGTGATCGCCGGCCGCGAGGAGCTGGAGCGGCGGGTGCGCGAGGTGACCGAGCGGTTCGGCGGCGGCGGCGCGGTGCCCCTGCCCGACTTCTGGGGCGGCTACCGCGTCCGCCCCGAGGTCATCGAGTTCTGGCAGGGGCGGCCGAGCCGCCTCCACGACCGCATCGTCTACATCCGCTTGCCGGGAGATAGCGGTGAGGGCGGGGACGGCTGGCGGATCGAACGGCTATCGCCCTGAGCCGTCCCGATCAGCGACGGCCCACCGACTCGCCGTCCACCCAGATGCGGACGGTCTCGTTCTCCGAGTTGACCGCTACCAGCTCGCCCTCGCCATGACGGGCCAGGGCGGAGATGGCGGCCCCGAGCTCGAGCTCGTCGTCCTTGCCGGAGAGCAGGGCGTCGACCACGGTCGCCGGGATGCGGATCTCCGCCTGTTCGTTGCCGCCGGTCCGGTCCTCGGCTTGTATATAGAGGTAGCCGCCGCGCTTGGCGATCCGCATCTTGCCGTCCCGGGAGTCGGTGGTCATCCAGGTGGTGTCGGCCTTGTGGCGCAGGCCCCGCCACATGGTGCGCAGCTCCGGGACGCTGACCTCCCGGTCGTTGACCCGGATCTTGGCCGAGCCGCGGGCCGTATCCGGCACCAGGGCGATGAAGCCCTGGACCAGCGACAGGGGCAGGTTGATGGTGGTCCGCTCGTCCCCTTCGGCCGCGTGGACCTTGACGTGCAGCCACAGCTCCTCGGGCTCCACGGTCTTCTTCACCGCAAAGGCGGGCACCGCCGCCAACGCACCGGCCACCAACGCCGCCGCCAGGATCTTCTTGCCGTTCATGGTCGCCATCCTTTCTCGGGAGCTCCATCGCTCCCACCTCTACGACGAGGGAAGCGGCCGGGAGGTTTCAATCCGCGGCCCGGACCCATAGAATCGGGCGGTCCACCCGTCACCTTGCGAGTCATTTTGCGACCACGGAGGCCCTGATGTCCGACGCCCTCGACCGCCGCCGGTTCCTGACCCTGCTCTCCGCCGCCGGCGCCGTTCCCGCCGTCCTCGCCGCCCAAAACCAGGACAACGGCGAGAAGAAGGAGTCCGTGGTGACCGCTGGCAACCTGGCCGGTCAGGAGAAGGTGATCGGCCTGGAGCTCAGCGACACCGAGCGGGATCTCATGGCGAACGGCCTCGCCGAGCAGCTCGAGGACTACCGGCGGATCCGGACGGTGACGATCGACAACGGCGTCCCCCCCGCCCTGGAGTTCGATCCGCTGCTGCCCGGCGCCAGAGTGGAGGTGGAGAAGCGGCCGTTCCGGCTGTCCGACGAGAAGGCCCCGGCGGTGTCCCAGAACCCGGAGGAGCTGGCCTACCTGCCGGTGACCCAGCTCTCGCGCCTGGTGCGCGACCGCAGGGTGACCTCGGCGGCGCTGACCCGGATGTACCTCGCGCGCTTGAAGCGGCTCGATCCCGTGCTGCACGCGGTGATCAGCTTCACCGAGGAGCGGGCGCTGGAGCAGGCCGAGCAGGCGGACAAGGAGATCGCGGCCGGCCGCTACCGGGGCCCCCTGCACGGCATCCCCTGGGGCGCCAAGGACCTGCTGGCGGTCAAGGGCTATCGCACCACCTGGGGCTCGGTGCCGTTCAAGGAGCAGATGATCGACCTCGACGCCGCGGTGGTGGAGCGGCTGGACAAGGCCGGCGCGGTGCTCATCGCCAAGCTGACCCTAGGGGAGCTCGCCTGGGGGGACGTCTGGTTCGGCGGCATGACGCGCAACCCGTGGAACC
>DASPJI010000500.1:0-3285 GCA_035628695.1 Thermoanaerobaculia bacterium
CGTCCGTCCCCACCTGCTCCACCTCCAGGCCGGCCGGGAGGTCCACCGTGAAGCCGGGTAGCCCTCCTCGGGAGACCTCGTAGAGCACGACGTCATGCCGCCGGGTACCCTCGGGCCGCACCTGAAGGATGGTCAGGACCACGCTGCGGGCCAGGAGCCGCTCGGCCTCGCCGCCGTCCACCCGCCGCCGCAGCTCCAGCACCCGGGCGTCGCCACGCGACACCGCGAGCCGGACCGTGCGGCGCGCCCCCTCCTCCCGGTCCTCGACCAGCACCGTGCCGGGGGAGCTCCAGCCCAACTCGGCCGGCAACTCGGCCTGGACTTCGGCCACCGGCGCCACCACCGGCGCCAACGTCAGCCGGCTGATGCCGCCGCTGCGGTCCAGCGGCAGCCGCCCCTGCACCTTTACCGCGTAGCGTCCGGGCGCCGGCGCCACCAGCGTGACGCCGCCGCGCGCCGCGGTCACCGATGCCGTGGCGGGCGAGACCTCCACCCGCTCGGCCAGGCCGGAGACCGGCAGAAGCAGCGGCTTGTCCGGATAGCCCTGGACGACGACTTCGAAATCCGAGGTCACCTGCCCCTCGCTCTCCCCCACGGTGAGAGCCGTGCGCTGGGCGACGACCTCCGAGACGGTGGGCTCGCGCCGGGAGGCCCGCTGCGCCCGCTCCTTCTCCACCTCCTCGACCCGCTGCACCAGGGCCAGGTACTCGGCGACGGGCATGGTGATCTCGCCGGGGCGCGGCTTCTCCTGGGCGCCTACCGGTGCACCCGGCGCCAGGGCGAGAAAGAAGGTGATGAGCAATATCGAGGCTCTCAGAACCATTCCAGTCTCTCCTTTTCCTTCTCGACACGGACCATGAGGGGGTCGGGCGCGGCGGTCAGGGCGCTCCAGGCGGCGGTCATCACGAAGAAGCCGGGCGGACGATAGAAGAGCACCGGCTCGTCGTCGTCCGCCAGCACGGCGCGCCGGGCGAAGAGCTGCCGGGCGATCTGCGAGGAGGGGGGACGGTCCGACGACACGATGACGCGCGGCGGCGCACCGATGACGCCGTCGCGGGAGGAATCGGCCAGGGCATAGGAGCGGCCGCCGCCGGGGAGGACCAGCCGGACCTCTATACGGGCGGCGGGAGCCGACAGGGCCGGCAGCGGCACCATGAGCTCGCCCTTGCCCGTTGGGAGCGCCAAAGGAAGCAGGCCGGCGATGTAGACCACCTGGGCCTCCTCGGCCGCGCGCAACGGCACGGCCAAGCCGTCCCCCGTAGCCCCGGCGGTGATCGGCGTGCCGTCCCGCACCCCCTCGGCCAGCTCGAACCCGCCGGGGAGCGTCACCACGAGCTGCTGCGAGCCGCGGTTCCGGATCTCCGCCCAGAGCTGATAGGAGGCGCGCCCCGATTCCCCCACCGCCACGTCTACCAACAGGCGGTCCACCTGCGCCGCCAGAACCTCGGTGCGGTCCGCCCACTGCGCCCGCCAGTGCGGCGGCCGGGCCGGATCGAGCAGCGCCACGGCGCGGCCATCCGCCTCCCGGAACCCCGGCGGGATGGCGAGCACCTCCCGCTCCTCGGGCTGGCGCACCGCTCCGGGATCGGCCAGCTCCAGCAGGCCGTCCCCTTCGAGCGCCGCCTTGGCGAAATAGAGGGTGCGCGAGCTCCCCTGTGGGACGAGGAGCGGAGTCGCGAAGGCGTCCCGCGGCTCGCCGGCGAGCTCTACCTCCACCTGGAGCGTGGACTCGACCGGCTCCAGCGGCGTGATCACCAGGACGCCGTCGGCCACGTCCCAGCCGGCTACGGGTCCCTCGACCGAGACCACCTCCAGTCCCTGGGGGACCGGCACCCGCAGCTCGGGGAGGCGCCCCTGGGCCACCCGCGCCTCGATCCAGCCGCGCGCCCGCAGACGGGTCCGTGACAGCGTGACGCCGGTGGCCGAGGTGGCCTCGAAGCGCAGGGGGAGGCGCGCCTTCTCGGGCAGTGTCCGCTTGCCCGCCAGGGTGATGCCGAGCGGCGCCGACGGCGCGGCGACGAAGCTCCAGCCGCCCCCGTCCAGGCGATGAGCGAGGCCGGTGCCTTCGATGAGCACCTCCTCGACCTGGGTGGGGGCCGCGAGCCGGCCGCGCACCACCGCCGCTGCGGGCGGTCGCAGGCGGAGGCGCCAGGTGGGCCGCGTCGCGGTCTCGTCGCGGACCAGCGGCATCACCGATTCGAGCCGCACCTCGTGCCGGCCGCTCCCCCGCACCTCCAGGGAGAGCCCGGAGCCGTCGGCCGCCACCCGGCCTTCGAGGCGGCCCAGGTCGGCGGCGATGAACGAACCGGCCTCGCCCAGCGGCACCTTCTGCCAGCCGGGGGCATAGAGCGTCAAGGTCAGCCGCTGGATCACCCGGGCGCTGGTATCGCCCGCACGCACATCGAAGTCCGCGCTCTCCAGCGCGTAGGGCGCGGGCGGCGGCGGTGCGTCGTCTGGCGACGGGTTGGCGCGGGCGCGCAGATTCTCGAACTTCTCCAAAGGCAAAGTAACCTGAGCCGCCGCCCCGAAGGCAGCGAGGAACAGGTTGAGATAGACGATGGCCAGACCCGAGAGTCTCCTCATCGGATGAAACCTCCTGTTGACGAGACCGCTCCCGCCTCGTCGGGATGACGTTGGAGCGAACCCTGCCTAGATAGACACCGCAGGGGCGCGAGAAGTTCCTGAGGGGATGGACCGCCTACTTCTTCGCCGCCGCCACCTCGCCGATGGCGGCCATCAGGGTGGAGAGGTCCACGGGCTTGACCAGGTGACGCGAGAAGCCGGCTTCACGGCTGGCCTGGAGGTCCTCATCCATGCCGTAGCCGGACAGGGCGATCCCCGGCAGGGCGTAGCACCCTCCCAGGTGGCGCATCAGCTCCAGCCCCGTGCCGTCCGGGAGGCCGAGGTCGCTCAGCAGCAGGTCGAAGCCGCCGCCGGCGGCGTAGACCTCGTCGGCAGCGGCCTTCCCCTCCGCCACCGTGCCCCGCACCGTCACCTGATGGCCGGCGGCGCGCAGCAGGTCCGCGAGGGCGGCAGCGGTGTCGGGGTGATCCTCTACCAGGAGGATGCTCAACGGCCGAGCCGGGGCTGCCGCGGGGCGCGGAACCGGTGCCTCTGCCATCGGGTCGGCGGCCTCCTCGGCCTCGAGCTCTCCCGGTTCCGGCAGCGGCAACCGGACCGTGAAGAGGGCGCCGCGCCCCCAGCCCTCGCTGGCCGCGGTGAGCCGGCCGCCGTGCATCTCCACCAGCGTCTTGCTGATCGACAGCCCCAGCCCCAGGCCACCCG
>DASPJI010000501.1:0-2687 GCA_035628695.1 Thermoanaerobaculia bacterium
CCGGAGGCCGGTCCGCGATGAGCCTCGGCCTGCTCGCCCTCGGCTTCGTGGCGGTCCTGACCGTCGCCTACCGTCTCTATGGCGGCTGGGTGGCGCGCCAGTTCGCCATCGACGACAGCCGGGTGACGCCGGCCCATCAGGTGAACGACGGGGTGGACTTCGTGCCCACCCGGCCGTTCTACCTGTTCGGCCAGCACTTCTCGGCGATCGCGGCGGCGGGCCCGATCGCCGGGCCGATCATCGCCGCCCAGGCCTACGGCTGGCTCCCCTGCCTGCTCTGGATCGGCCTCGGGGTGGTGCTGATCGGCGCCGTCCACGACTTTTCGAGCCTGACCGCCTCGGTGCGGCACGGCGCCCACTCGATCGCCGAGATCACCGGCGAGCACCTGGGCCGCAAGGCCGGCATCGCGATGATGTCCTTCATCTGGATCGCCCTGGTCTACGTGATCGTGGCGTTCGTGGACATCACCTCGCGCAGCTTCGTGGTGGGCACCGAGGATCTGGCGGCGGGCACCGTCGCCTTCCATCCCGGCGGCGCGGTGGCGGCGGCGAGCATCCTTTATCTATTGCTGGCGGTGGTGATGGGGATCGTCCAGCGGCTGTGGAACCCGCCGCTCTGGGTGATGACGGCGATCTTCGTCCCGGCGGCCTTCCTCTGCCCCTGGGTGGGGACGCAGATGTCGACGGCGATCCTCCTCGACGCCAAGGTCTGGGGGGTGCTGATCCTGGCCTACTGCTTCGTGGCGTCGCTGGTGCCGGTCTGGTCGCTGCTCCAGCCGCGGGGCTACCTCGGCGGCTTCATCCTCTACGCCGCCCTGGCCCTGGGGGTGATCGGCATCTTCTTCGGCGGCTACGAGATCCAGCAGGAGCCGTTCAAGACCTGGGACGTGGGAGGCATGGCGGGCACGCTCTTCCCCTTCCTCTTCGTGACCATCGCCTGCGGCGCCTGCTCGGGCTTCCACGGCCTGGTCTGCTCGGGGACCACCTCGAAGCAGGTGGACCGCGAGTCGCACATGCAGCCGGTGGGCTATGGAGCCATGCTCGCCGAGGGGTTCGTCGCCCTGATCGCCCTGGTGACGGTGATGATCGCGGCGCCGGCGGCCTTGAAGGGGCTGGCGCCGGGCACGGTCTACGGCAACGGCATCGGCGAGTTCCTGACCCTCCTGATCGGCGACGAGCACCGCGCCTTCGCGGTGACCTTCGGCGCCATGGCGTTCTCCACCTTCGTCTTCGACACCATCGACGTCTCGACCCGGCTGGGCCGCTACATCCTGCAGGAGGTCTTCGGCTGGTCGGGCAAGGTGGGAGCGATCGTGGCGACGCTGCTGACCGTGGCCGCGCCGGCGCTGCTGCTGCTCTTCGCCGGCGAGGGGATGTGGGCGAAGTTCTGGACCCTCTTCGGAGCCTCGAACCAGCTCCTGGCGGCGCTGACGCTGCTGTCGGTCACCGTCTGGCTCTACCAGGCCCGGCGGCGGATCGCCTTCACCCTGCTCCCCATGATCTTCGTCCTGACCATCACCCTCTGGGCCCTCACCCGGCTCGCCTGGTCCAACTTCCAGGCCTCCCAGGGGCTGGACGTCGAGCTGCTGAACGCTGTCGCCTCGTCGCTCCTCATCCTGCTCGCTCTGTACCTGGCCATCGCGGCGCTGGTGAAGCTGCGGACGGAGAGGCGGACGGGGCAGGCGGTGGCGGCGGGGGTGTGAGGGGGCAGGGGTATGCTCTGGGTGTTGGAGGAGTGATGATGTCGCGAACCCTGCCCATTCCGCCCCCGAGGAGGCACGGCAAGTCGCTGAGGAATGGCACCAACGCTTTGCAGGACGGATCACCAGTGACAGCGGCGAGCTGATCCGCGAGGACCGGGACAGGTGAGATCGTAGGTCAGTGAACGCCCCGAAGGGGCACAGGCATAAAGCCTGCCATTTCAATGGCAGGTAGGCGAATCCCTAAATATTTCTAGCCCCGAAGGGGCGTAGGCAATTCCTCGGCCCACCGTGCCGAGTTGAAGAATGCCTGCGCCCCTACGGGGCTTTAAAATGTTTTTGCTCTTTTACCTGCCATTGAAGTGGCAGGCTCTATGCCTGTGCCCCTTCGGGGCGTTCGGATGGACCGGTTTCGTCGTACGAGGAGACGGCGGGCCGGCGTCGCACAGGAGCGGGCAAGATTCTACGCGAAACCTCTTGACTCCCCGCCCACCTCCTCCATAGACTCTCTTCATCGAAAACCCGGCGTGGTGTCTTCCCGGGGGAGGAGGGAACGGAGGGAGAGACGGAAGAAGGATCGGCAGGCCCCGACCCACATCTCTGGAAGGCGGGACGGTCGGCATGGTGCCGGCTTACGGCCCGGAAGCGAGCTGGTAACTCGCTCCCAGACCTAACCCTACGAAGTCCCCTGAGGGAGGACTCATGCAGAGCTTCGATGAGCGTAGCACGTCGTCTATTCACCCCAATATCTTCACCACCCAGTTCCTCGCCCGTCTGGCGGAGCGGGACGAGCCACCCACGGCGGGCGATGCCGACGTCGCCGGGCCGTGGCGCATCGAGCCCGTTCCGGGCCACGGTTTCGGCCTGTTCCGGATCGGCGAGAGCCCGGCGCGCGGCTTCGCGCCGGTGGTGGTGTTCCCCTCGCGCTGGCTGGCCCTCATCGCCGCCGCCATCCTGCCCGGTACCGGCCGGGACCCGCTGCTCCGC
>DASPJI010000502.1:0-9999 GCA_035628695.1 Thermoanaerobaculia bacterium
CGAAGCGGACGTCTTCGGGGGGCGCCAGGAAGCCGGCGAAGAAGTCGGGCCCCGCCAGCTCCCCGATCTCCACCTGGTTGCGCGAGGTCAGCGCCGCGTAGAGGTCCTCGATGTGCAGCTTGCAGCCGAACTGGGAGAGGAACTCGACGTTCGAGCCCACCGCCGAGCCCAGGTCCAGGATACGCGGCTTGTTGCCCTTGCGGATCTCCTCGAAGAGGGCCGCCAGTGCCAGCGACTTGTGGACCTGGGGCTCGACCTCGGTCTGCACCGGGCCCTGCTCCTTGCGGGGGCCCGAACCGCGAGAAAACCAGCCCATCACACCGCGACCGGCTTACCCGCCTCGGCGTTGGCCGCTGGCTTGGCCTGGTTCTCCTTGGCGGATTGCTGGCGGTTGCCCGCGCTGCCGGTATCCTTGGGCTCCATGTCGATGCTCCCCTTGAAGCGGGAGCCGTCCTCGAGGACCACACGGGGCGCCGTGATGTTGCCCCGGATCGCTCCGGACTGCCGCAGGAACGCCTGCTCCTGGGCGAAGACGTTGCCGTCCACCTCGCCCTCCACGGTCACGACGCGGCCGAAGACGTCGGCGCGCACGCGGCCGTTCTTGCCCACCGTCACGTTGTTCTGCTTGAGATCCACCTTACCCTCGACCCGTCCCTCAATCACCAGATCCTCGTCGCCGGTCAGGTCGCCGATGATGAAGATGGAGGGGCCGATGGTCGCGCGGTCGGTCCGCCGCGGCGCGTCGTAGGCTGTCGCGGCCGGGGCCGGAGCCGGGGTCACGGGGCGCGCCGGAGCGGGGGCCGGCTCGGGCTGGCTGGGGTAATCGTCACTTCTTTTCCACGCCATGGGTGAATCTCCTTCTGACAACAAGTCGTGATGTACCAGGGAGGGTAGGGGCCGGAAGGATGGAAGTCAAGGATCAAATAGAAATTTCACTATGGGAAGGGAGACGAGGGCGGCGGGGCCTCTAGGGCCCCGCCGGATTGATCACGGAGTGATCACCGCTGCGCAGCGGCTGATCAACTGGAAAGGCGCGCGTTCAGCGTGATCTCGACGCCGCCCAGCGCCTGGGAGACGGGGCACCCCTCCTTGGCTTTGCGGGCCTGCTCCTGGAAGGCGGCCTCGTCGATGCCCGGCACCTCGGACTGGTTGTCGAGCTCGATGCGGGTGATCTTGAACCCCTCGCCCACCTTCTCCAGGTGCACCTTGGCCTCGGTGGCCACCCGCGTCGGCGTGAAGCCGGCGCGGCCCAGCCCGGCGGAGAGGGCCATGGAGAAGCAGCCGGCGTGCGCGGCGCCGATCAGCTCCTCGGGGTTGGTGCCCCCCGCCTCCTCGAAACGGGAGCCGAACGAGTAGCGGCCCTCGTAGGCGCCGCTCCCCAGTGCGACCCTCCCCTGTCCCCCCTTGAGATCTCCCTCCCAGACGGCGTTCGCTTTACGTACAGGCATGTGGCTCTCCTTTCGACGTTGATGCACGATTCAGTGGCTGGTGCCGGCCCTGCCCGGATCGGCGGCGCGGAGCTCGAGCTTGGTCCCGGCGGGCAGCTCCCGGAGCTCCACGATCTCCACCTGGCGCGCCTCCGCCTCCCAGTCGACCCGGACCGTGGCCTCGACCACGTCCCCGGCCGCGATACCCTCCAGCGGCACGCCATCCCCCAAGGGGAAGGGCATGTTCATCGGGTCCATGCCCACCACCTGGCCGTTGCGGTCGACCCAGCCGTCGATGGCCTCGTGCTGGAGATACAGGGCGCCGGGGTCCTGAGGGCTGGGGAGCTGGGTGACCTGGCCGCGGACGGTGAACCGGTGGCCCCGTTCGGCGGCCGGCGAGCAGGCGGCGAGCTGGGTCACCAGGGCGAGGACGGCGAGCAGGAAGGTCGCGGCGGTCCTTCTCATCGGGGCCGGATCGTACCATGAGGCCCGGCCCCGCCAGAGAATGGAAGGGAAGTTGCATTTCCGCCGGAGACGGACTCGAATATCGGACTCGAACGGTGGGCCGAGTGAAGGAGGAGCGATGAGCGAGAGGAGCGACGGGTTGCGGCTGGGAGGGTACGCGGGAGCGGTGGAGGAGAGGCTCCGGCGCTGGCAGGACGAGAGGTTCGGGGAGCGGCTCTGGGCCAGGGACCACACGCTCTGGTCGCGCGAGCCCGTGCCGGAGCTGACCGACCGGCTGGGCTGGCTGGAGCTCCCCGCGGCCATGGCCGGAGAGGTGGAGACCCTCGAGCGCTTCGCCCGCGAGGCTGCGGAGGAGGGCATCCGGCAAGCGGTCGTCCTGGGTATGGGGGGATCGAGCCTGGCGCCCGAGGTCTATGCCCGCACGTTCGGGGCGGCCTCCGGCTATCCGGAGCTGGAAGTGCTCGACAGCACCCACCCCGGCGCCGTCCAGGACCTGGCGGCGC
The DNA here is from genome assembly GCA_035628695.1 of Thermoanaerobaculia bacterium. GTDB lineage: Bacteria > Acidobacteriota > Thermoanaerobaculia > Multivoradales > UBA5704 > DASPJI01. Next base: position 2,396 of record DASPJI010000502.1, read on the forward strand.
GGCTCGACGCCACTTCAGACGTAGAGCGCAGCCTCTTCCTGGTCTCCAGCAAGTCGGGCACCACGACGGAGACGCTCTCGTTCTTCCGGTTCTTTTGGGAGCGGGCGGCCGCCCTCGGAGATCCCGGCCGGCATTTCGCGGCCATCACCGACCCCGGGACGCCGCTCGAGAAGATGGCCCGCGAGCGAGGCTTCCGGGCCGTGTTCAACGCCCAGCCGGACGTCGGGGGGCGCTACAGCGCCCTGACGCCGTTCGGGCTGGTGCCGGCGGCCCTGCTGGGCGCCGACGTCCGGGCCCTCCTTGGCAGCGGCTGGGCGATGGCGGAGGCGTGCGCGCCCAACGCGTCGGCGGCGGCGAACCCCGGGCTGCTCCTCGGCGCCGCGCTCGGCGAGCTGGCCCTCGCCGGCCGCGACAAGGTCACCTTCGTCACCTCGCCCTCCCTCGCCTCCTTCCCCGCCTGGCTGGAGCAACTCATCGCCGAGAGCACCGGCAAGACCGGCCTGGGCATCGTCCCGGTCGCCGGCGAGCCGCTGGGGGACCCCGGCGTCTATGGCGCGGACCGCTTCTTCGTCGCGATCCTCCTGGAAGAGGACGACGCCGGGGATATCGAGGAGCGGCTCGCGGCGCTGGAGCGGGACGGGCATCCGGTCGCGGTGTTCAGGCTCGGCCGCAAGGCGGACCTCGGCGCCGAGATGTTCCGTTGGGAGGTGGCGGTCGCCGCCGCCGGCGCGGTCCTCGGGCTCAACCCCTTCGACCAGCCGGACGTGCAGCTCGCCAAGGAGCTGGCGACGCGGGCGATGAAGGAGCGGGGGCAGGGGAACGCGGCGGTCTCGTCCGGCGGCGAGGTGAAGGCCGAGGCCCTGGACGGCGCTATGGAGGACTGGCTCGCCGGCGTGGGTCCGGGGAGCTACCTGGGCCTCCATGCCTACCTGCCGCCGCGGCCCGCGACCGACGAGGCGCTGAGCCGCCTCCAGGCCCTGCTGCGCGACCGGACCCGCTGCGCCACCACGCTCGGCCACGGCCCGCGCTTCCTCCACTCCACGGGCCAGCTCCACAAGGGCGGCCCGGACACCGGCCGCTTCCTCCAGATCGTCGACGAGCCGGCGGACGACCTGCCGGTACCGGAGGCCGGCTACACCTTCGCCACCCTGATCCGCGCCCAGGCGGACGGCGACCGCGCCGCCCTCCTCCAGCGCGGCCGGCGGGTGCTGCGCGTCCAACTCGGCCAGGACGCCCCGGCCGGGCTCGCCGCGCTGATCGGCGCGGTGGAGCGGCTGCCGTCGTGATCCTCGGGGGAGATGTCGGCGGGACCAAGAGCAATCTCGGCCTTTTCGAGGTGGTGGAGGGGGGGCGGCTCCATCTGATCCGGACCGCAACCTTCGCCAACGCGGAGTACCCCGGCCTCGGCGTCCTGCTCGGGGCGTTCCTGGGCGGCGATGTCCCGCGGGTCCGCGCCGCCGCCTTCGGCATCGCCGGGCCGGTGCTGGACAACCGCGCCGAGACGACCAACCTGACCTGGGTCATCGACGGCCCCGGGCTCGCCAAGGAGACGGGCATCCCCCGGGTCCTGCTGATCAACGACCTGGTGGCGACGGCGGAGGGGATCCCGCTCCTCGGCGAGGACGAGGTGGTCACCCTGCAGCCGGGGGCGGCCGGAGCGCACGGCAACCGGGTGCTGATCGCGGCCGGCACCGGCCTGGGGATGTCGCTGCTGCCGTGGGTCGACGGCCGCTGGGTGCCGGTCGCCTCCGAGGGGGGGCACGCCGACTTCGCGCCGCGCGACGCGGACGAAGAAGGCCTGCTGCGCCACCTCCAGGCGCGCCTCGGCGGCCGGGTCAGCGTCGAGCGGGTGGTCTCGGGTCCCGGCCTCTTCAATATCTATGAGTATCTGCGGGACGACGCCGGGATGCCGGAGCTCCCCGAGGTGCGGGCGGCGCTCGCCGCGGGCGACGACCCGGTGCCGGTGATCAGCGAGTCGGGCCTCACCCAGCGTTGCGGGCTGTGCAGCCGGGCGCTGGACCTCTTCATGGCGGCCTACGGCGCGGCCGCCGGCAACCTCGCCCTGGTGGGCACCGCCACCGGTGGCGTGTACGTCGGCGGCGGCATCGCGCCCAAGGTGCTGCCGCGCATCCAGGAGGGGGGCTTCCTCCAGGCCTTCGTCGACAAGGGGCGCTTCGAGGGCTACGTGCGGGCGATCCCGGTGCGGGTGATCCTCAACCAGAAGACGGCCATGTACGGCGCCGCCCGCGTGGCCTCTCTCCTCCGCGTGGGGTAGAGAGGCTGGCGGGCGGCAGGGGACAGGTTCCGCGCTCTAGAAATAGATGCGGCGATAGCGGGCGAGGAACAGCGAGTAGGCGCCGAAGGCGAGGAGGCCGATGCCCATGAGGGCCAGCAGCCAGGTGCCGTAGGGCTGGCTCGCCACGGTCTCCAGGGCTCCCTGGAGGCCACGGGCGCGGCTCGGATCCGAGCTCATCGCCGCCTGCACCAGGAAGGTCCCGGTGAGGAGGAACACTACGCCGCGGGCGATGAGGCCGGCGATGCCGGTGCGGGTCATCCAGGTCTGTTCGGCCGGGCTCATTTCGTTGAGCTTGAGTTTGTTCCGGAACTTCTGGGTCCAGCCGTTCTTGAGCTCGTTGAGGCCGGCGGCGATGATCGCCAGGCCGGCGATGGCGACCAGGGCGACGCCGAACGGCTTGCCGAGGATGCCCGCGGTCGCCTGCTGGGCGCCGTCCCCGGTGCCGCCGCCGCCGTTGCCGGTGAGCAGCCGCACCGCGGCGACGGCCAGCGAGCTGTAGACGATGCCGCTCGCCAGCATCATCGTCCGCTTGGCGAGCCCCTTGGCTTCATCCCCCTTGCCTTCGGGGTCGAGGACCGCCTGGACGAAGCGCCACAGCGCGTAGCCGATCAGTCCGACGGCGACGAAGCCGAGGAGGATGCGGCTCTTCTCGGCGATCTCGGAGAGGGCGCCGCGGGTGCCGGTGGTCTGCCCGCCCATGCCGAAGGCGGCCTGGAAGGCGAGGAATCCGACGAATGCGTACACTACGCCGCGCGCCGCGTATCCGAAGCGGGCCAGATACTCCACCCACGGGCTGCGGACGGCGCTCTTCACCGCCTGTCCCGCTTGCCGCCCCACCTGGCCCGCCTGCCTCCCGGCCTGCTCGATCCCACCCACCCGCGTAGTCGTCTGAGCCATGGTATTGCTCCTTTCCGGCGGGCGGAGCCCGCACGGAAAGGGGGTAGGGCAACTTCTATGCCAGGGACTCAGGGGGATTGCTAGGAGTCGCCGCCGCAGTACCCGGCCGGGCACTCGACGCACCAGCAACTGAGGTAGTCGCAGGTCCAGCCCTGCGGGCAGCCTAGTGCACAGAAATTGACACCGGGGCAGTGGAACGCCTTCTGTCCCGTGGCCGGGGTCAGACTGGCGGCAAAGACGATTCCGACCAGCAGCAGCTTCCGAAAGCTCTTGAGCATCTGATACCTCCTCCTCCATGCATGGCAGCGGGAGCGCTGCGCACGCGGCCCTCTCTGAAGAAGAGGTGCCCGGGAGGCTCGGCTCAGCGCCAGTCTTTGAGGTTGCCGGCGAGCAGCTTGCCCATCTTCTCGCGGCGGATCCACTGCTTGGCCCACCACATGGGGTCGTAGGGCTCGTCGATATCGGGGATCGGCTGGCCGAGGCCCGGGAGGTCGTCGAACTTCCCCTCCTCGATCGCCTGGTTGATGCGGTTCTCTGCGATGCGCTGAACTGCTCTGCGAGAAAAACGTTCCTGACTCATAGCCGAGTCAGTATGCCAGGGTGGGCGGGAAGGTCAAGCTTGGATCGGGTAGCATGTCTTCATGCTGGTCTGCGAAATCTGTGGCAAGGAAGGGGCCGAATCCGCCACGTCTCCAGGAGCTATGGCAAGGGGGCGGATCTGCTGGTCATCGAGAACGTGCCGGTGGTGAGTTGCCCTCATTGCGGTGAGAGCTATCTGACCGCGGAGACGCTCCACGAGATCGAGCGCATCAAGCTGCATCGGCTGGACTTTGCCGAGCGGCGGCCGGTGGCGGTGGCGGCGTTCGCCTGAGATCTAGCGGGGGGCGGTGGTGCCTCCCCCCCTGGGAGGGTCGGGAGGGAGGGAGCGGGGGAGGACAGGAGGGGGGCTTTTTTCTTTTTCCGCCCCCTTGACACCCCACAAAACTTCACACTACGATCCCGACATCAGGACGTCTCTGATCGCGATCCGCGGTCTCCGCATCGGGCGGGATCGCACGCTCCAGGATGTCTTGACCACCGTGGTGAACGGCCCGGAGTAGAGCGGCAACTCTCTCCGAGCCTGACCACACAACTTCCTTGCAGGAGGAAATATGCGCGGCTACGGGCAGGGTAACACTCCGTCCACCCAAACCCCCAACGCCTTCACCGCCTCGTTCCTTGACCGTCTGGCCGAGCGGGACGAGCCGCCCATAGCCGGCGACGCCGACGTCGCCGGCCCGTGGAGGATCGACGCCCTTCCAAGCGGAGGCTTCGGCCTCTTCCGGATGGGGGAGAGCCTCGCCCGCGGCTTCGCCCCGGTGACGGTCTTCCCCTCCCGCTGGCTGGCGCTGCTCCACGCCGCGGTCCTCCCCGGCACCGGCCGCGACCCGCTCCTCCTCCTCTCCAAGGAGCCCGACGCCGGTGGCGCCTATCCCCTCACCCTCGCGGGTGGAGGAGACGACGGCGGCGACGGCCCTCACGATGGCCCGGTGGGTCTCTTCCAGCTCTTCGACGAGAAATCGGTGGATGCCATGAACACGCTGATCCACCTCTTGCGGTCGCCGGAGTCGCTGGCGTACGTGCTGGAGGCGGCCGGCTCGGTCACCCTGGAGCGCTGCGGGGTGATCCTCGACGAGCGGACGGCCGCCGAGCCGTCCCGGTAGTACAGCGACCGATCCCGTGGCCTGCTCCGCCGCCCGGGAGCAGGCCACGCGCTTCGGATCTCGTCCGGACGCTCCGGACGCCGTCCGTGCGCCGTGGATCTCATCCGAAAGCCGTGGACGCGATCCAGACGCTCCGGAATCTTCCCGGACGCGCCGGATCGCATCCGCTTCAAGTGGCTGGAGTCCAGAAGACTCGGGAAGCATCCGAGCGGCTCGGATGGCGTCCAATTCAATCGGATGGAGTCCGAGGAACTCGGGAAGCTCCCGGACGCTCCGGACGGCGTACGCTTCAGTCGGATGGCTCAGGTGCTAAACTGAAATTCATGAATGCACGCAAGTACCTCTTGGGCCCTCTGCTCCTCGCCGGACTTCCCTTCGCGGCAGGCGCCGCTCCGGAGCGCGTGCCGGCATGGCTGGTCTCGAAAAGCGGAGGCGAGGCGCCGCCTGTGTGGATCTCGGCCGCGGCGGCGGTGGATGACGAGACGGTTCTGAAATGGGACCTGCTGGTAGACGACACCCTCAAGAGCACCGTTCAGTCGCAGCGGCAGAGTCTTCAGAAACGCGGGATACCTGTAGAAGGGGTTGATGGTTTTCAGATCCGCTCCATCGCCGCCGAGGATTGCAGATCTGGAATCCTCTTCTCCCATATGTTCGAGAATCAACCCAGCGGCAGCCTGGACGATCTCCTCCGCTTCTCCCGTGCCATCGTCCGCGGAACGGTGCGCGCCGTCGAGCCCGGGATCTTCTATGGCAAGCTCGTGGGATCGCTGCTCCAGGTCCAGGTCGAAGAGGTTCTTCGTGACGCTCACGAGTACGGGCGGTCGCCCTCTCTGTACGTCTACTACCCGTCAGGCTACTTCGCGGTGGGGCCCTATCGATTCTGTGGACACTCCACCGGGCACGAGGCCAAGATCGGAGACCGCGTCCTGGTCTTCGATTTCTACGGCCCCAAGGACCGGAACGGGTCGCTCCTGATCCCGAGAGACTCCCAGGTCTTCTTCGAGACACCGGACGGCCTTCTCTTCCTCCCGAGGGAGATGAGTCAGGATCCTGCTCTCAAGTCCGTGAACAGCCTTCAAGGATTGGCTGAGACCGTGCGCCGTGCCCCCTACTCCGGCGAGCCGGAGAAGCTCGATCCGAATCTGATCTTCTAGGGGCCCGGATGGGGATGCTGAGGCGCGGTGCTCGGACTGGCGGGAGTGAAGCCCCGCCGGCAGATCCCGTGACGATCCCGTTGCTTGCTTCGCCATTCCCGCTCATCCCTGAGCCCTCCCCGTAGATCTCGGAGCCGTTCCCACCTGAGTTGGAGCCCTTCCACCCTAGAGTGAAGAGGTCCCACCCTGGGGTGGAGGTGCTCCATCCTGAGTGGGAGCGGTCCAACCCTGAATGGGAGGCTCTCCACGCTGAAGCGACGGTGTCCAACCCTGGACAGGAGGGGGCCAACCTCGAAGCGGAGGCTTCCCACCCTGGAGCGGAGAGGCCCCACCCTGAGCAGGCGCCTCTCCACCCTGAGTCGGGAAGGCTCCGGAATCTGTGGCGACGGCTCCGGTCTGAAGGCGAACCGCTCGTGCTCAGGGTGGAGAGGCTCCCGGCTGAAGGCGAGCGGCTCCTGACCGAGTGGGAACAGCTACGGCCTGAAGGCGGGCGGCCGCGGGCCGGGGCTGGACGATTCCAGTCTGAAGGCGGAGGGCTCTGTAACAGGCGGCAGAGGGCGCGGCCTGAAGGGGGACGGCTCCGCCTCAGGGGCAGGTCACTCCTCTACCTGGGGGGCTGGATCGGGACGGCCACCGGTCTTTCCGGGCGGGAAGAGAGCTGCCCGGGAGCCTCAGGCGCCAGCGACAGTTGGCCCGCCTCGGCCTCCGGCAGCGAGAGCTGGCCGGCTTCGTTCGCGGCGAGCGACAACTGACCGGGCGCGGCGTCCTGAAGGCGGGCCTGGATCTCGGCGATCGCCTGGTGCGCGGCCCGGCGGACGTCCCGGCCTCCGCGCTCGGCGGCCTCTTGCAGCGGCAGCACGGTTTCCACCGAGCCGGCACGCCCCAGCGTGGTGGCCGCGGCGATCTGGATCTCCGGGCTGAAGTGCTCCAGAGCCCGGAGGAGCGGCGGCTCGGCGGACGCCTCTCCAGTTCCTCCCAGGGCGAGAGCCGCGGCGGCGGCCAGATCGTCCTGCTCGCTCTCCAGCACCTTCACCAGCTCGCCGATGGCCGCGGCCCGCCATCGTCCGAGGCTCGTCAGGCAGGCGCGCGCCGTTTCGAGGCGGCGGCTCCGCAAGGCCTGGCCGAGGATGGCCTTCATACGCTCGAGCGGCAGGTGCTGGGCCAGAGCCGAGACCGCCTGGGCGCTCCAGGTGTCGTCGTCCTCCGTGCTCGCCGCGAGCGCGATCAGGGTCTCGTGCCCCTCGGCTCCCAGCTCGGCGGCGGCGCGCAGGCGGATCTGCGGGTCCGGGTCCGAACAGGCGGCGCGGAGCGCGTCGCGGGTGACCGGCTCCCCGGGTCGCTCACGCGCCAGGACGAGCAGGTTCCGGAGCCGCACCCCGGGCAGGGGATCGCGGCGGGCGTTGTCGGCCAGGCGGCGCGCGACGTCCAGGTTTTGCGTGAGCCGCTGGCCGATGTCGAGCAGGAGAGGCAGGAGGCGGGGGAGCGCCGCTTTCGATGCCTGGGCGCAGACCGCGCCGTCGCGGATCTCGACCTCGCCCTCGGCGTTCGCCGCGA
>DASPJI010000503.1:0-4689 GCA_035628695.1 Thermoanaerobaculia bacterium
AGGGAGGTGACGAAGAGCACCCGGTCGGCCGGCGAGAAGCCGAAGGTCCGGTGCGCCCAGCGGAGCAGGTTGACCACCGGCCGGTGGCGGACCATCACCCCCTTCGGCGTGCCCGTGGAGCCCGAGGTGAAGATGATGTAGCCCAGGTCGTCCGGCGCCCCCCGGCGCGCCGGTGCCGCCGGCCGGTACCGCTCCAGGTCGACACGATCCAGATAGATGACGTCGGGCACGGCAGGGAGGACTCCCTGCTGCGCCGACTCGGTGAGCACGCAGGAGATGTCCAGCGTGCCGACGATCCAGCGCAGCCGCGCGGGCGGATGGCCGATCTCCAGCGGCACGTAGGCGGCGCCCGCCTCGAGCACGGCCAGGAGGGCCGGGATCATGTCCAGGGAGCGGCGCAGGTGGATGCCCACTAGCGAGCCCGGACCGACGCCGAGGCGGATCAGGTGCCAGGCCAGCCGGTGAGCCCGCTCCGCCAGCTCGCCGTAGGTCAGCGACTCTTCGCCACAGACGGCGGCGGTGGCGCCGGGGGTCCGCCGGGCCCACTCCTCGAACAGCTCGTGGATCAGGGGGAGCTCTCCGTGCTCCGCGGCGGTGTCGTTCCACTCCACCAGCAACTGGTGGCGCTCGGGCTGCGGCAACAGCGGCAGGTCCACCACCGCGGCAAAGGGATCCGCGGCGATCCCGTCGAGGAGGGTCCGGAGCTGCGCCAGCAGGCGGAGGGCGGTCGGGCCCTCGAAGATCCCGCTGTCGTACTCGAGCCCGCCTTCGACCCCCTCGCCGCTCTCCTGGAGGATCAGGTTGAGGTCGAACTTGGAGACGACGCTGTCGAGCCGCAGCGGGCGCAGCGACAACCCCGGCAGCTCCGCGGCCCGGCCGGTGGCGTTCTGAAAGGCGAGCATCACCTGGAACAGCGGCGAGTGGCTCAGGTTCCGCTCCGGCTGCAGCGTCTCCACCAGCTTCTCGAAGGGGACCTCCTGGTGGGCTTGCGCCGCCAGGACGGTCTCGCGCACCCGGGCCAGCAGCGCGTCGGACCGGGGCTCACCCGACAAGTCGGCGCGGAGCACCAGGGTGTTCACGAACAGGCCGATGAGCGGCTCGGTCTCCAGTTGGACACGCCCGGCCACGGGCGAGCCGACGCAGAAGTCCTCCTGGCCGGTGATACGGAAGAGCAGCGCTTCCAGAGAGGCGAGGAGGACCATGAACAGGGTCGCCGACTCCTGCCGCGCGATCCGGTGGAGCCTCTCCAGCAGGTCTACGGGGAGCGCGAAGGGGACCAGGGCACCGCGGAATGTCTGGAGCGGCGGGCGCGGACGGTCGGTGGCGAGGTCCGGCACGGGCGGCACGCCCGCGAGTTGGCGATGCCAGAACGCGAGCTGCCGCTCCAGCGGCTCGCCCTGCAACCAGCGCTGCTGCCAAAGGGCGTAGTCGGCGTACTGGACCGGCAGCTCCGGCAGCGACCCGGCCCCGGGAGCCCCGTACAGGGCGGAGACCTCGCGCACCAGGATCCCCATGGACCAGCCGTCCGTGACGATGTGATGGGCCGCGAGGAGGAAGGCGTGCTCCTCGCCGAACAGCCGCAGCAGCAGGGTGCGCAGCAGAGGCAGACGGGAGAGGTCGAAGGGGCGCCACGCCTCCTGGTGAGCGAGGCGCCGCGCTTCGGGCTCTCGCCAGGCCGAAGGGAGCGCCGTGAGATCGACCACCGGCACCATCCAGGGCCGGGGAGGCGCGATCCGTTGGACCGGCATGCCGTCGCGCTCGGCGAAGGAGGTGCGCAGGATCTCGTGGCGGCGGGCCACCTCGCCCAGGGCGGTCTCCAGACGGGGGAGGTCGAGCGCTCCCCGGAGCTGGAAGAGGCTCGGCATGTTGTACGCCGCGCCGGCGGGGTCAAGCTGCGCCAGGAACCAGAGGCGGAGCTGGGCGAAGGAGAGCGGCGGATCGCCCTCCCGGAGCTGGGGCGTCAGGGCAGGCATCTCGGCCGCGGGTCCGGCGGCGGCGATCTCCGGCGCCAGGTCGGCCACAGTCCGCAGCTCGAAGAGCCGCCGCAACGGGATCTCGACTCCGAAGGCCCGCCGGATGCGCGAGGCCACCCGCGCCGCCAGGAGCGAATGGCCTCCCAGGGCGAAGAAGTCGTCCCACACGCCCACGGCCGGGAGGCCCAGCAGCTCGGCCCAGATGCCGGCGAGGACCTCCTCCACCGTCGTACGTGGCGCCAGGTCCCCCTCCGCCGGGTGGCGCGGCTCCGGCGCCGGCAGGGACTTCCGGTCCACCTTGCCGTTGGGCGTGCGGGGGAGCGTTTCGAGGGGTACGAAGACGGCCGGCACCATGTAGTCCGGCAGCCGCTCCCGCAGGGACTCCCTCAGCTCCCCGGCCGTGGCCTCGCCAGCCACATACGCGACCAATCGTTGGTCGCCTGCCGGGTCCTCCCACACGGTCACCGCCGCCTCGCGGACTCCGTCCAGGGCGGCCAGAGCGGCCTCGATCTCCCCCAGCTCGATCCGGAAGCCGCGGACCTTGACCTGGTGGTCGGCGCGGCCGAGGAAGTCGAGCTCTCCCGCGGCCGTCCACCGCGCCAGATCGCCGGTGCGGTACAGCCGGCCTCCGGGCGTGACCGCGAACGGATCGGGGAGGAAGCGCTCGGCGATCAGGTCGGGACGGTGCAAGTATCCCCGCGCGAGGCCCGCACCACCCAGGTAGAGCTCTCCGGCGACGCCCACCGGCACCGGCTCGAGACCGGCCAGGACGTACGCCCTGGTGGCCGTCACCGGCCGGCCGATGGCCGGAGCCCCGGACCCGTCCCGGGACACCTGGGTGCAGGTCGAGTAGGTCGTGTCCTCGGAGGGGCCGTAGAGGTTCCACAGCCTCTCGACGGTGCCGGTCGCGTGGATCTGGGCCGCCAGGGAGAGCGGCAGCGGCTCTCCCGCCAGGTTGACCGTGCGGACCGAGGCTCCGAGCCCCCCCGCCCTCAGGAGCTCGGCCATCGCCGAGGGGACGGTGTTGATCAGGGTGACCCGTCCCGCCGCGGGCACGGAGGACGGCAGCTCCAGGACGTTCCGCGCCAGGATCACCGTCCCCCCCAGGCAGAGGGGGACGAAGATCTCGAAGACCGAGAGGTCGAAGCTCAGCGCCGTGGAGGCGAGGACGCCCGCCAGCTCCTCCGGCGTGTACACCGTACCGGCCCAGCGCACCAGCGCCACCGCGCTGCGATGGGTGATGGCGACCCCCTTGGGCTCCCCCGTCGAGCCGGAGGTGAAGAGCACGTAGGCGAGGTTCTCGGGGCTGACGCCGGCCTCTCCCGGCACCGGCGCCCCGTCACCCTCCTCGTCCACCAGCAGCAGCGGCCCGCTCCAGGGGAGCCCCGCCGAGATCCTCCGGTCGCTGACCACCAGCGCGGCCCGCGCGCCGGCGAGCAGGGCGGCGAGGCGCGCCGGCGGCAACCGCGGATCCAGCGGCAGATAGGCCGCGCCGGCCTCGAGGACCGCGAGCAGGGCGATGACCAGGTCCGCAGAGCGCTCCAGGCAGACGCCGGCCACCGCCTCCGGGCCGGCGCCCCTCCGCCGCAGCAACGCCGCCAACCGGCCGGCGGCCTCAGAGAGCTCGCGGTAGAGGACCTCGCGCGTACCGTCCACCAGGGCCACCGCCTCCGGCGTCCGCCGCGCCTGGTCCGCGAACAGCTCGTGCAGACAGACCTCCGGCACGGGCACTGGCCCGGTGTCATTCCACTCGAGCAGGATCTGCCCGCGCTCGGCGCCGCTCAGGAGCGACAGGGCGGAGACGGGCAGGTCCGGCGTGGCGACCGCCGCGGCGAGCAGCCGCTCCCAGTGCCCGAGCAGCCGGTCGATGGTCGTGGCGTCGAACAGGTCCGTGGCGTACTCGGCGGTGCCGCGGAGCTCCCCGTCCTCCTCCTCGACGCTGACCGTGAGGTCGAACCGGGCCGTCGCCGCCGCTGCCCGCAGTGGCCTCAGGCGCAGCCCCGGGATCTCCAGGCGTGCGGCCGGAGCGTTCTGCAGGGAGAACAGGACCTGGAACAGCGGCGAGTGGGCGAGGCTCCGCTCCGGCGCCAGCTCCTGGACGAGCTTCTCGAACGGCAGGTCCTGGTGCGTATGGGCAGCCAGCGCGGTCTCGCGCGCCCGGCCGAGCAGCTCCCGAAACGTGGGCTCTCCTTCCAGATCGCCACGCAGATCGCCACGCAGGACCAGGGTGTTGACGAAGAAGCCGATGAGCCCCTCGACCTCCACCGGGTTGCGCCCGGCGACGGGGGTGCCCACCGCGAGGTCCCGCTGGCCGCTGTGGCGCGCCAGCAGCGCCTGGAGCCCGGCGAGGAGGACCATGAAGAGCGTTGCTCCCTCGCTCCGGCCCAGGGTGACCGACGATCGCAGGACCCCGGCCGGCAGCATCACCGGCCGGACGGCGCCGCGGAGGCTCTGCACCGCCGGCCGCGGGCGGTCGGTGGGGAGCTCGAGGAGGGGCGGCAGGCCCGCGAGCCGCTGGCGCCACCAGGCGATCTCACCCTCCAGCACCTCACCGCGCAGCCAGGTATGCTGCCAGAGGGCGAAATCCGCGTACTGCACCGGCAGCTCGGGCAGCGGTGACGGGTTGCCCTCGGCGAAAGCCGCGTAGAGCACGGCGACCTCACGGACCAGGACGCCCATGGACCAGCCGTCGCCGGCGATGTGGTGCAGGGTGAGG
>DASPJI010000504.1:0-10705 GCA_035628695.1 Thermoanaerobaculia bacterium
ACCCGGCGCTGCCGCCGGCACGGCTGGCGCTGCTGGTGGAGGACGCCTGCCGCGGCCTCGACCGTCCGGTGCTGGTGGCGCAGGGCGGCCTGGAGGAGGTCCTGGCCGGATTGCCGCTGGCCGGCGTCCGTGTCGTCGCCATGGATGACGCGGAGGAGGCCGGCGAGCAGGAATCCGTGGATCTCCCGGGGCCGGCGAGCCTGGCCTATCTCATCTACACCTCGGGGACCACCGGCGTCCCCAAGGCGGTCATGGTGGAGCACGGCAGTCTCTCCCACACCCTGTGGGCGGTGCGCACCGCGTTCTCCTTCACGGCGGACGACCGCATGCCCTGCCTGGCGCCGTTCCCGTTCGACATCTTCCTCTTCGAGCTGCTGGGGCCGCTGCTCGCCGGCGGCACCGCAGTGCTCTACGACCTGCGTCCGGCGCCGGACGTGCCGCGCCTCGCCCGCGAGCTCTCGGGCATGACGCTGCTGCACTCCGTGCCGGCCCTGATGCGGCAGGTGGTGGAGGAGCTGGAGCGGCAGGGGAGCCGGCCGGGGATACGGCGGGTCTTCGTCGGCGGCGACGCGGTGCCGGGGGATCTGCTGGCCGCCATGCGGCAGACCTTCCCGCAAGCCGTCGTCACCGTGCTCTACGGCCCGACCGAGGGGACGATCATCGCCGCGCATCATCCAGTGACCGGGACGGAGCCTCCGGCGCGGCTGCTCATCGGCCGGCCGCTCCCGGGCGCCGGTCTGGAGCTGCGCGACCGCGACGGCCACTTGGTCCCGATCGGCATCCCGGGGGAGATCTGGCTCGCCGGACGGGGTGTGACCCGGGGCTACCTCCACCGGCCGGAGCTGACCGCCGAGAAATACGTGGCGATGGACGGCCGCCGCCTCTACCGCAGCGGCGACCTGGGCCGGCTCTTGCCGGACGGCACGGTCGAGTTCCTGGGTCGGGTCGACCAGCAGGTCAAGGTGCGCGGCTTCCGGGTTGAGCTGGGAGAGATCGAGGCGGTCCTGGCCGGTCACCCGGCCATGCGGGAGGCGGTGGTGCTGGCCCGGCGGGGCACCGAAGGTGGCGGCGACCGGCTCGTGGCCTTCGTGGTGCCGCGCCAGCTCCCCGCGGACGGGCTGGTTGGGGAGCTGCGGGAGCTGCTCCAGGCGCGGCTGCCGGAGTACATGGTGCCCGCCGCGTGGGTGGTGCTGGAGTCGGTGCCGCTGACGCCCCACGGCAAGGTGGACCGGCGAGCGCTGGCGGCCCGCGTGGACGAGGCCGGGATGGAGGAGAGCGGCGGCGGGACGAAGGCCTGGGCCGCGCCGCGCACTGCCACAGAGGAGCTGCTGGCGGGGATCTGGGCCGAGCTCCTAGGGCCGGGCCGGGATCTCCGCGTCGGCCGCCACGACGACTTCTTCGATCTCGGCGGGCACTCCCTGCTGGCGACGCGGCTGGTGACCCGGATGGGGAGCGCCTTTGGCGTCGAGGTCCCCCTGCGGGCGGTGTTCGAGGCGCCGACGGTCGAGGCTCTGGCGAGGAAGGTGGAAGAGGCTCTCGCCGGCTCTAGCGGCAGCCAGATCCCGCCGATCCAGCCGGTCTCCCGTGACGGGGTGCTGCCGCTCTCCTTCACGCAGGAGAGCCTCTGGTTCCTCCACCGTCTGGACCCGCAGCAGTCGCTCTACAACGTCCCCTTCCCCGTGCGGCTGGAAGGGCGCCTTGACGTCGCCGTCCTGCGGCGGAGCCTGGACGAGATCACGCGACGCCACGAAGTGCTGCGCACCACCTTCCCCGCCGCCGCGGGCGAGCCGCGGCAGGAGATCGGCCCGTTCCTTCCCCGGCCGCTGCCGGTGATCGATCTGGCGGCGCTGCCGGAGGAGATGCGCCGGCCCGAGGCGTGGCGGGTGCTCACGGCGGAGGGACGGCGGCCCTTCGACCTCGCTCGCGGGCCACTCCTCGATACGCTGCTGCTGCGGGCAGGGGAGCACGAGGCGATCCTGCTCTTCAACGTACACCACATCGTGAGCGACGGCTGGTCCATGGGAATCGTGACCGCGGAGCTGGCCGCGATCTACGGTGCTTTCGTCCGGGGGCTGCCATTGTCGCACGCAGCGTTGCCGGAGCTGCCGATCCAGTACGCCGACTTCGCGGCGTGGCAGCGGCAGTGGCTGTCGGGAAAGGTGCTGGCACGGCAGACCGCCTACTGGCGGCGGGAGCTGGCGGGAGCGCCCACCCTGCTGGCGCTGCCTACGGCACGGCCGCAATCGGCGCGGCCGGTGCGTCCGTCCCCCGAAGCGGGCATCCTGGAGATCGAACTGCCGGCGGAGCTGACGGGCACTCTCCGCGTCCTCGCCCAGACCTCGGGCGCCACCCTGTTCATGACGCTCCTCGCCGCCTTCCAGACGCTGCTCCATCGCTACACCGGGCAGGAGGACGTGCTCGTGGGCTCGCCCGTGGCCAATCGTACCCGGCCCGAGATCCAGGATCTGATCGGCCTCTTCATCAACACCCTGGTGCTGCGCGGGCGCTTTTCCGGTGAGGAGAGGGGAGAGCCCCCCGTCTCATGTCGGCGGCTGATGGAGCGGACGCGGCAGGCCGCCCTCGGGGCCTACGCGCACCAGGACCTCCCCTTCGAGCGTCTGGTGGAGGAGCTGCGGATCGAGCGGGATCTCGCGTACAACCCCCTGGTCCAGGCGACGTTCTCGCTCCAGGTGGGAGACGCCCTGCCGTCGCGGCACCTCCCGGGGCTCCGGGTCGCGGCGATGCGGTGGCCGGATTCCGCCGCCAAGTTCGACCTGTCCCTCGTCATAGAGGAGGCCGGCGACCGGCTGAGGGGGGAGCTGATCTACCGGGCCGGCCTGTTCGACCACGCAATGGCGCGGCGGATGGCGGGGCACCTGCGGGCCCTGCTGGAGGGGATGGCGGCCGATCCGGACCGGCCGGTCTCGGAGCTGCCGCTTTTGCCGGAGGTGGAGCGGCGAGAGCTGCTGCTGGCTGGAGCTGGCCGTCCCCAGGCCGAGGCGTGCCTCCACGAGCGCTTCCTGGAGCAGGCGGCGCGCACCCCCGGTGCCGTGGCCCTGGAGGACGAGACCGGAGCGCGGCTGACCTACGGTGAGCTGGCGGGGCGGGCCGGCCGGCTGGCGCACGTCCTGCGGCGCCAGGGGGTGGGCCTGGAGACTCCGGTCGGCGTCTTCCTGGAGCGCTCGCCCGACCTGGTGACGGCGCTCCTCGGCACGCTCCTCGCCGGTGGGGTCTACCTGCCCCTCGACCCCGCCCATCCCCCGGCGCGCACCGCCGCCTTGCTGGCGGACGCCGGCGCGCCGGTGGTGCTGACCTCCCGCGGTCTGCGGGACCGGCTGCCCCCCTCCGGCCGCCTGGTGGTGGCCGTAGACGAGATCGAGGCAGGACAGGACGATCCGGCCGCCGGCCCCGCGCTGCCGGGGAGCGCGGCCTGTCTGCTCTACACCTCCGGCTCCACCGGCACGCCCAAGGCGGTGGCCGTCGAGCATCGGATGGCGTTGCAGCACATGGAGACCGCGGCGGAGCTGCTGGGGATCGCGACGGGAGACCGAGTGTTGCAATTCGCCGCCGCGACCTTCGACACCTCGCTGGAGCAGATCTGGACGGCGCTCCTCCGTGGCGCCACGCTGGTGCTGCGCGGCTCCGCCCTCTGGCCGCCGGCGGGTCTCCTCGCCCGCGTCGCCGACCTGGGCCTGACCGTGATCAATCTGCCGACCGCCTACTGGCAGCAGTGGGTCCACGATGTCGCCGGACTGGCGGCCCCGCCGGCAGGGCTGCGCCTGCGGCTGGTGCTGGTCGGCGGGGAGGCCATGACGGCCGAGGCGGCGCGCCTCTGGCTGGCGGGCCCCCTGGGCGCTGTGAAGGTGATCAACGGCTACGGCCCCACCGAGGCGGTGGTCACCGCCACCGCGGTGGCTCTGGAGAGCGGAGCCTTGCCGGAAGTCGGCATCGTCGAGATCGGGCGGCCGCTGCCCGGGCGCAACGCCTGCGTGCTCGACCGGAATGGCGAGCTGGCGCCGGCCGGCGTCGCGGGTGAGCTGTGCCTAGGAGGGATCCTCGCCCGGGGCTACCCGGGGAGGGCCGATCTCACGGCGGAGCGCTTCGTCCCCGATCCGTTCGCCACCGTCCAGGGGGGCCGGGTGGAGCCGGGTGCCCGTCTCTATCGCACCGGCGACCTGGCGCGTTGCCGGCCCGACGGCAGCCTGGAGTTCATGGGCCGCGTCGACCGCCAGGTAAAGCTCCGGGGTTTCCGCATCGAGCCCGGGGAGATCGAGGCTGTTCTGGCCTCCCATCCGGAGGTACGGGAGGCGGCGGTGCTGCCCCTCGGTGGGCCCGCAGGGACCCGCCTGGTGGCTTTCGTCGTGCCGCGGCAGATGGCAGGGGACGGCCTCGCGTCTGAGGTGCGCAAGCTGGCCCGGTCGCGGCTGCCGGAGCCCCTGGTGCCTTCGGCATGGATCGTCCGCGAGTCGCTTCCTCTGACCCCGCACGGCAAGGTGGACCGGAAGGCCCTGGCCTCCTTCGCGGAGTCCCTGGAAACTCCAGGAGCGGAAGGCCATGTGCCGCCACGCACGCAGGTGGAGGAGGTGCTGGCGGAGATCTGGAGCGACCTCCTGGGCCGGGAGCGGGTGGGCGTACACGATGGGTTCTTCGAGCTGGGCGGCCACTCGCTGCTGGCGACTCGCATGGTCGCGCGGGTGGAGGAGGCTCTGAGCGTCGAGCTGCCGCTGCAGGTGGTTTTCGAGGCCGCCACGCTGGCGAAGCTGGCCAGCCGGATCGAGGCCGTCGTAGCGGGCGAGGCGGAGATGACGGCCCCGCCCATCCGTCCGGTGCCACTGAAGGAGAGAGGCGTGCTGCCCCTCTCGTTCGCGCAGGAGCGCCTCTGGTTCCTCGACCGTCTTGAGCCGAACCGGGCGCTCTACAACGTCCCCTTCGCCATGCGCCTGACTGGCCCGCTCGACGTCGCCTCTCTCAACAGAACCCTGGACGAGATCGTCCGGCGTCACGAGGCGCTGCGCACCACCTTCCCGGATGCGGCCGGCGAGCCGCGCCAGGAGGTCG
The DNA here is from genome assembly GCA_035628695.1 of Thermoanaerobaculia bacterium. Taxonomy (GTDB): domain Bacteria; phylum Acidobacteriota; class Thermoanaerobaculia; order Multivoradales; family UBA5704; genus DASPJI01. Next base: position 5,059 of record DASPJI010000504.1, read on the forward strand.
CGCCTTTCGTTCACCGTCCTCTGCCGGTCGCCGATCTCACCGCGCTGCCGGAGGACGTCCGGGAGGCCGAGAGCGACCGGTGGCTCGCCGAGGAGGCGACGCGGTCGTTCGACCTGGCGTGCGGGCCGCTGCTGAGAACCCTGCTGCTGCGGCTGGACGCGGACAAGGCCGTGCTGCTGCTCAACACGCACCACATCGTGAGCGACGGCTGGTCCATGGGGGTGATGACCAGCGAGCTGGCGGCGCTCTATGACGCCTACTTCCGGGGGCTCTCCTCGCCCCTGCCGGAGCTGGCGGTCCAGTACGCCGACTTCGCGGTCTGGCAGCGGCAGTGGCTGTCCGGCAAGGTGCTGGAGCGGCAGATCGCCTACTGGCGTCAGGAGCTGGCGGGAGCGCCGGACCTGCTGGAGCTGCCCACCGACCGGCCGCGCACCGTGAACCAGACCCGCAAGGGGGGAGAGTGGCCGGTGTCGCTCCCCGCCGGCCTGGCGCGGGACGTCCGGGCGCTTGGCCGCGGCCAGGGGGCGACGCTGTTCATGACTCTGCTGGCCGCCTATCAGACGCTGCTCTCCCGACTCACCGGCCAGGACGACCTGCTGGTGGGCATGCCGATCGCCAACCGTAACCGGGCTGAGACCGAAGGGCTCATCGGCTTCTTCGCCAACACCCTGGCGTTGCGGGGGAAACCGGCCGGGGAGCGCTCCTTCCGCTCGCTACTGGTACAGGTCCGCGACACGGCCCTCGGCGCCTACTCCTATCAGGATGTGCCGTTCGAGCGTCTGGTCGAGGAGCTCAGGGTCAAGAGGAGCCTCGACCACAATCCTCTGGTGCAGGCGGTCTTCGCCCTCCAGAACGCCTTCACCACCCTGGCCCAGCCCGCCGGGCTGTCGCTCTCCCACGTGCTCCTGCCCCTGAACGCCGCCAAGTTCGACCTCAGCCTGTCGCTGGAGGAGACCGGAGGGGAGATCGCCGGCCTGTTCGAGCACAGCGCCGACCTGCTGGACGACGCCACGGTAGGGCGCTGGGCCGGGCATTTCCGCGAGCTCCTCGCGGGTGCCGTGGCGGAGCCGGACCGGCCCCTCTCCAGCCTGCCCATGCTCTCCGCCGCCGAGCGCCGCCAACTCGCCGAATGGAACGACACGGCCGTGCCGGAGGGAGAGAAGCCGGCGGACGTCCCCGTGCACCGCCTGTTCGAGGCCCAGGCGGAGCGCACGCCCGGCGACGTGGCAGTGGTCTTCGGCGGCGAGGAGCTGACCTACGCCGAGCTGGACCGCCGCGCCGGGCGGCTGGCCGGCCGCCTGCGCGCGCTCGGCGTCGGCGCGGAGGCGCGGGTCGGCCTGCTGCTGCGCCGGTCGGTGGACCTGGTCGCCGCCATCCTCGCCGTCTGGAAAGCCGGCGGCGCCTACGTCCCCCTCGATCCGGGGCTGCCCCAGGCCCGTCTGGCGATGATGGTGGAGGACGCCTTCGAGGATCTCGAGCGGCCGGTGCTGCTCACCCAGAAGGGGTTGGAGGAGGTCGCGGCCGGGCTCTCCCTCGGGGAGGCCCGCGTGCTCCTGGTGGACGGGGAGGAGGAGCCGGCGACGGAGGCCGCTGGCGCCAGCTCTGACGGTGAGATCGGGCGCCTCGCCTATCTCATCTACACCTCCGGGACCACAGGCCGGCCCAAGGCGGTCATGGTGGAGCACGGCCAGCTCGCCCACACGCTGCGCGCGGCCCGTCTCGCCTTCGGCTTCGCGCCCGGTGACCGGATGCCGTGCCTGGCCGCGTTCTCATTCGACATCTTCCTCTTCGAGCTGCTGGGGCCGCTCCTCGCCGGCGGCACGGCGGTGCTCTACGACCTGCGGCCGGCGCCGGACGTCCCCGGTCTGGCCCGCGACCTCTCCAGCATGACGCTGATGCACGCGGTGCCGGCCCTGATGCGTCAGGTGGTGGAGGAGCTGGACCGGCAGGGGAGCCGGCCGGGCCTGCGGCGCGTGTTCGTGGGCGGCGACGCGGTCCCGGGCGATCTGCTGGCCGCCATGCGCCAGGCCTTCCCAGCGGCGCGCATCACCATCCTCTATGGCCCCACCGAGGCGGCCATCATTGCCGCCCGGCACGAAGTGACGGGGAGCGAGCCGGCGTCGCGGCTGCTCATCGGCCGGCCGCTGCCCGACGTCACCCTCGATCTGCGCGACCGGTCCGGCAACCTGGTGCCGGTGGGCGTACCAGGGGAGATCTGGCTGGGCGGTCCGGGGGTGACCCGGGGATATCTGCACCGCCCCGAGCTGACGGCTGCCGTCTTCGCCGCCGAGGAAGGGCGCCGCTTCTACCGGACCGGCGACCTGAGCCGGCGGGCGGTGGACGGCACGGTGGAGTTCCTGGGCCGGATCGACCAGCAGGTCAAGGTGCGGGGCTTCCGCGTCGAGCTGGGGGAGATCGAGGCGGCGCTCGCGGCGGCACCCGGAGTCCGCCAGGCGGTGGTGCTGGTACGCGAGTGGCGAGCCGGCCGATCGGAGGGGGCCGCCGGATCGCCAGGGGACCGGCGGCTGGTCGCCTATGTGGCGGGCGCCGCCGGCGACATCTCGGTCGAGGAGCTGAGCCGGTCGCTGCGCGGGCGGCTGCCGGAGTACATGGTGCCCTCGGCCTGGGTGGTGCTGGAGGCCCTGCCGCTCACCAGCCACGGCAAGGTGGACCGCCGCGCGCTCGCCGCCATCGAGCCCGTGGAGGAGGGCGGCGAGCCGGAGGCCGGAGGCGCGCCGCGTACGCCGGCCGAGGAGCTGCTCGCGGGGCTCTGGGCGGAGATCCTCGGCCGCGCCCGGATCGGCATCCACGACGATTTCTTCGAGGCCGGCGGCCACTCCTTGCTTGCCACCCGCGTCATCTCCCGCCTGCGGGACGCGTTCGGCGTCGACCTGCCGCTGCGCGTCCTCTTCGAGGCCCCTACCGTCGCGTCGCTGGCGGCACGTGTCGAGGTCGCCCTGGCCGAGGGGCGAGGGCTTCAGGCGCCGCCGATCCGGCCGGTTCCGCGCGGAGACGGGACGGACCTGCCGCTCTCGTTCACTCAGGAGCGCTTCTGGTTCCTCGACCAGCTCGAGCCCGGGAGCCCGCTCTACACCATGGCCGGCGTCCTGCGGCTCACCGGCCTGCCCGACGTGCCGGCGCTGGAGCGCGCCTTCAACGAGATCGTCCGCCGCCACGAGGCGCTACGCACCACCTTCGAAGGCCGGGAAGGAAAGCCCTTCCAGCGCGTCCACGCGCGCCTGTGGGTGCCGTTGCCGCTCATGGATCTGCGGTCGCTGGCCGCGGGCTCCCGCGACGCGGAGGTCCAGCGCGTCATCAAGGACGAGGAGCGGCAGCCCTTCGACCTCTCGACGGGGCCACTCCTGCGCCTCGGCCTGCTGCGGCTGGAGGAGAGCTCCTGGATTCTCCTCTTCACCCTCCACCACATCGTCAGCGATGCCTGGTCGTCAGGGCTGCTGATCCGCGAGCTTGCGACGCTCTACGGCGCCTTCTCGCGCGGGTTGCCGCCGGAGCGACCGGTGTTGCCGGAGCTGCCGGTGCAGTACGCCGACTTCGCGGTCTGGCAGCGAGAGTGGCTGGCCGGCGAGGTGTTGGCCGAGCAGGTCGGCTACTGGACCCGGGCCCTGGAGGGCGCCCCCACGTTGGTGGAGCTGCCGAGCGACCGGCCGCGGCTGCCGGGGCGGAGCCTGCGCTCCGCCGTGCGGCGGCTGGATCTGCCGGACGAGCTGGCAACGGGGCTCCAGGCCCTGTCCCGGCGCGGCGGCGCCACCCTGTTCATGACCCTGCTGGCCGGCTTCGACGCCCTGCTCTTCCGGCACACCGGGCAGGCGGACCTGCTGGTGGGCACCCCCATTGCCAACCGCAACCGCGGCGAGATCGAGGGGCTGATCGGCTGCTTCATCAACACCCTGGTACTGCGCGGCCGGATGGACGACGGGACTCTCTCGTTCAGCGAGCTGCTGGAGCGCGTCAAGAGCACCACCCTGGAAGCCTACGTCCACCAGGATCTGCCGCTGGAGAAGGTGGTGGAGGCGCTGCAGGTGGAGCGCACGGCCACCCACAACCCCCTGTTCCAGGTGATGTTCGCCCTGCAGAACGCCCCGCTGGGAGAGCTGGCGCTGCCGGGCCTCACCCTCACCCCCGTCGAGACCGAGTCGGAGCTGGTGACGAACTTCGACCTGAGCCTGGGGCTCACCGATATCGACGGTGGCCTTTGGGGCGGCTGCATTTACCGGCTCGATCTGTTCGACGAGGCGACGGTGGACCGGCTGCTGGAGCGCTTCCGCGCCATCCTGGAGGCGGTGGTGGCCGATCCGGCCCGGCCGCTGCTCGAGTTGCCGGGGTGGCTGGAGGAGCACCGGGCCCAGATCGCCGCCGCCGAACGGAATGCCGCCGGGATGGCCGCTGCGACGGCCCATCCCCAGGGAGAGAAGGAGGAGGACCCGGAGGAGGCGGCCCGCACCCGGCTTGCCGCCCGGGAGGAGAAGGTGGCGGAGAAGCGCTCCGCCCTCTCCGACAAGAAGAAGGCGGCTCTCGCCAAGCTCCTCAAGGGCAAGCAGGCGGCGGCCCCGGCGGCTTCAGGCAGCCAGGGGGGCGCTCCGTCCCCCGCGCCGGCGCCCGCGTTCCCGCGGCGGCCCGACCCCTCCAGCGCGGTCCTCTCCTTCGCCCAGGAGCGGCTCTGGTTCCTCGACCGGCTGGAGCCGGGGACGGCGCTCTACAACATCGCCATCCCTCTGCGCCTCAATGGCCGGCTCGATCCGCGGGCGGCGGAGCGGAGCCTCGCCGAGCTGGTGCGCCGCCACGAGGTGCTGCGCACCACCTTCGCCGGCGAGGGAGGCGAGGCGCGGCAGATCATCGGACCGGCGATCCCGCCGCCGCTGCCAGTCGTCGACCTGCGGGGCCTGCCGGCGGCGGCCCGCGAGGCCGAGCTGCAACGCCAGGTGCGGGACGAGTCGCTGCGCCCGTTCGACCTCGAACGGGGTCCCCTGCTGCGCGCCTTCCTGCTGCGGCTGGACGCCGAGGTCTGGGCCGGGGTGTTCAACCTGCACCACATCGTGAGCGACGCCTGGTCGTCAGGCATCCTCGTCCGCGAGTTCGGCACGCTCTACAGCGCCTTCGCCGAGGGGAGAGCCCCCGCGCTGCCGGAGCTGCCCATCCAGTACGGCGACTTCGCGCACTGGCAGCGGCAGTGGCTCTCCGGCGAGGTGCTGGAGGCCCAGCTCTCCTACTGGGAGCGAGAGCTGGCGGACGCGCCGCCGCTTCTGGAGCTGGCGACCGACAGACCGCGGTCGTCGCGTCCCGGATCGGCGGGCGCGGTCGAGAGCGTCGATCTGCGGGCGGGCCTGGCCCCTTCCCTTCGCGCCCTGTCCCTGTCGGCCAACGCCACGCTGTTCATGACGGTGCTCGCCGCCTTCCAGGTGCTGCTGCACCGTTACACGGCGCAGGACGACGTGCTGGTGGGCTCGGCGATCGCCAACCGCACCCGGCCCGAGGTCCAGGCCCTCATCGGCTTCTTCGTCAACACCCTGGTGCTGCGCGGGCGGTGCGCGCCGGAGCCCGCGCTGTCGTTCCGCCGGCTGCTGGACCGGACCCGCGAGGCCGCACTGGGCGCCTATGCCCACCAGGACCTGCCCTTCGAGCGCCTGGT
>DASPJI010000505.1:0-2962 GCA_035628695.1 Thermoanaerobaculia bacterium
CCAGCACGTGAGGCCGGACCGCGAGCGTCCCATTCTCCCCCCGCTTCCATCGCCGGTGCCAGTCGCGGCCGAGGCGCACCAGCGGCGCGCCGAGCTCCCGCACCCGGTCGCGATGGAGGTGCGTGTACTCGAAGAAGTAGGCGATCTCCATCAGCCCGTCCTCGTCCAGTGGGAAGACGTGACGGTAGGATGGCATGGGGCGGATCGAGGTGAAGCCCTGCTCGCGGTAGCGGGTGAAGTTGGGGCTGAAGCGGTCCAGGCGGATCGGCGCGCAGGCCTCCGGCGGCCGCAGGTGGACGAGGCGGCGGAGCAGCTCCGCGTGCGCCGGGTACTCGGCGACGTCCTCGCCGGGGAAGCCGAAGAGGAGGTTCCACTGGGAATCGATGCCTAGCTCCTGGCACCAGCGCAGGACCGCCACGTTCTGGAAGGCGGAGACCCCCTTGCCCATGACCTTCAAGGTCCGGTCGGAGAAGCTCTCGATGCCGGGCTGGACGTAGAGGATCCCCGAATCCCGGAGCAGCCGCACCTGCGGCCGGCTCAGGTTGGCCTTGATCTCGAAGAACTTCGGCGTCGTGCCGCCGGCGGCCGCCCAGTGCGGCAGGAGGTCCTCGAAGTACCCCATGCCGAGGATGTTATCGGTGAACTGCAGGACTCGGGGCCGGTAGCGCTCCTCGAGCGCCGCCACCTCGTCGGCCACCCGGCGCCAGTGCTTGCGCCGGAACGCCATGGTCTCGCCGTTCAGGCCGCAGAAGGTGCAGTGCATCTTGGCCCCCCACCAGCAGCCGCGCGAGGTCTCGAGGGGGAGGTAGGCCATACCGGCGAGCGCGGGCATGCGGGAGGCCGCCCGGTGATAGTCGTCGTAGTCGGGCACTGGCAGGGCATCGAGGTTCGTGACCGGGGGCGGCGAGCCGGCACCAACTGCCGGCCGGCTACGGGACAGAATGCCCGGCGGCACCTCGGGGCTGCCGCGGCGCAGGTTGTCCATCAGGTTGGGGAAGGCGGTGTCCCCCTCGCCGGTGCAGACGTAGTCGAGGAAGGGGAACAGGTCCATGTAGCCGCGCCCCATCGTCGCCTCAAAGTTGGCGCCGCCGGCGGCGAGCAGGACCCCCGGGTGGTGCTCGCGGATCATCCGCGCCAGACACATGCTCGGCATGGTCTGGTCGAAGGTGCTGGTGAAGCCGACGAGGTCGTAGCGGCTCCAGTCGTTCGACTCGTACACCAGGCGCAGGAACCGGGGGGCCTCGGCGAGCACCCGGCGCAGCACCGGCCATGAGCCCCGGGAGATGCCCCAGAGGGGATGGGAGAGCACCTCCTCGGCGTAGGAGTCCCAGTCCGAGAGCTCGCGGCCGTAGAACGCCTGCGAGAACACCCATTCGCCGGCCAGGGCACCGATAGGGAACTCCTCGGCGAACCGTTTGTAGTCCTCGAGGCCGATCAGCGAGGCGAAGGTGAGGTTGAAGTACTTGGCGTCGCAGCCGAAGCCGCGCCGGCGCAGCAGCGACTGCAGGAGACCTACCCCGAGGCTCGGGCGCTCGGCGGCGGCGAAGGGCATGACGACGAGGGCGATGTTCACGGGTCCGCGCTCCGGTCCAACGCGCCCGCGGCTGCCGGAGCCTCGATCCCGAGATGGAAGCACCGGGAGCCGACGCGGGCAGCCAGGGGATTATACGGGCTTCCAGCCGAGCTTCCGGAAGGCGCGCCCTCGTGATACAAAGGCGCGGCTCCGAGCCTCCGAGCGTCGCCGATGAAGAAGCCGACCGCCCCCCGCACACGCTGTTTCTGGGTTTCCGACGACCCGCTCTACATCTCGTACCACGACGACGAGTGGGGGGTGCCGGTCCACGACGAGCGCCGGCTTTTCGAGATGCTGATCCTCGAGGGAGCCCAGGCCGGGCTCTCCTGGATCACCATCCTGCGGCGGCGGGAGGGATATCGGCAGGCGTTCGACGGCTTCGACCCGAAGGTGATCGCCCGCTACGGTCCGGCGGAGATCGCCGCCCGTCTCACCGACCCCGGCATCGTGCGCAACCGGGCCAAGGTGGAGGCGACGGTACAGAACGCCCGAACGCTCCTCGAGCTGCGGGATCAAGGGGAGAGCCTCGACGGCCTGCTGTGGAGCTTCGTGGGCGGCCGCCCGCGGCAGAACCGCTGGAGCGGCCGCGGCGAGGTGCCGGCCGAGACGGCGGAGTCCAAGGCGATGAGCAAGGAGCTGCGGCGGCGCGGCTTCACCTTCGTGGGGCCCACCATCTGCTATGCCTTCATGCAGGCCGTGGGCATGGTCAACGACCACACGGTAGATTGCTTCAGGCACCACGAGGTCGGCCGGCTCGCCTGAAAACTGTCCCTCCGCGCCCGTCTGGCCACACCTGATGTCCGATCGCATCTTTTGGGCCGCTGCCGGCCATGGAGGTCTGTCATGAAGTCGTCGCGTACGATCACCCGCTGCCTTCTCCTCGCCGCCGCCCTGCTGGGGTCACCGGCGGGCTCCTTCGCCCAGGTCTTCCCGGCACCGGGCGAGCCGGTGGACCTCCAGATGGTCAGCCGCATCCGCGACGAGGGGCTCCACCGCTCCAAGGTCATGGAGACCGTGGAGCACCTGACCGACGTCATCGGCCCTCGCCTCACCGGCTCGCCGCAGATGAAGGCGGCCAACGACTGGACGCGCGACAAGCTGGCAGAGTGGGGGCTCGCCAATGCCCGCCTCGAGCCCTGGCCGTTCGGCCGCGGCTGGACCTACAGCCGGGTGGCGGTGCACATGGTCAAGCCGCATCAGGTGCCCCTCTTCTCCCTGCCGAAGGGGTGGACGCCGGGCACCAACGGCCCGGTGCGGGCGCCGGTCGTGCGGGTGGACATCCAGTCGGAGAAGGACTTCGAGACCTATCGCGGCAAGCTCGCCGGCAAGATCGTCCTGCGCGATCCGGTGCGCGACGTCACCGATCGAATGCCGGTGGATCCCCGGCGC
>DASPJI010000506.1:0-15731 GCA_035628695.1 Thermoanaerobaculia bacterium
CCCTACTCAGGGTCGCCGGCGTTCACCCGCCGGCTGGTCTGCGGCTCAGGTCGGCCCTCTGCTACGCGAAGGCCGGCCGCACGAACGGCGCTGCCGGAGGGAAGCTCCCCTCCGGGAACGCTACCATCCGGTCGCCGGCCCTCAGCTTCTCGGCGGCGTCTCGAAACGCCGCCACGAACCGGCTGTACGCCTCCCGCAGACTCCGGTAGGCCTTCTTGCTCGCTGTGTGGAACAGCGGCGCGGGTGATTTCTTCGTCCGATTCGGACGGGTGTGTGGCTGCTGCCTCCGCACCGCGTCCACTCCCAGAGGCTCGATACCCTTCGCCTCCCTCGCCACCCGGGCCTCTTCCTCGATCTCGGCCACCAGCTCGGCGATCCGCCGCCGGTACTCCTCCGGCGGCAGGTGCTTCCAGCACGGCAGCGGATCGAGGGTCAGCGTCTCGACGGTCGCGAACTGGCCCGGCTCAGGTTCCTTACCTCGCAGCCGGTACCGGTACTCCTGGGTGCGGTCGTGCCAGACCCCCTCCATGGGATTGCCGGTCAACAGGGCGTTGACCGCGTGAGCACCAGGCCATTCCCGGGGGCTGCCCACCAATCCCTCCTTGGCCCCGTGCGAAAGGGCGTACTTTAGACGAGCGATCTGCGCCCCCTCCTCGTCGCTGACCACGATGTGCTGGTAGCGCCGGCCCCAGAACTTCTCCTTCCAGTCGGCCAGGCGGCCGAGCTCCCGCGCCAGGTTGGAGTTCAGGTAGCCCATGAACGCGGCCATCTCGGCTGCGTCCTCCACTTCCATCAAAAGGTGATAATGGTTGGAGGCAAAGACAAAGCAAATCAACTTCACAGGGTACAAGCGCTTCGCCCGAGCCAAGACACCGAGGACGGTCTCCCGGACGTAGGTACGAGGGGCGAGCAGCAAGCGGCTTTGAACGGTGCGGCAGGTCACCTCGACGAGGGACCCGCCTTCTGGCACATGACGGAGTTTTCTCGGCATGCCAGGAAAAGACGGAAAACGCCGAAAAAATCGCTCAATTTTAGTGTATCTGCGAGCGGCTATACCTAAATTAGACGGAGGAAGTGCCAGCCAAGCAGCTCGAGTGCACGAGGTGACTCAGACGTTCCCACCCGCGGCCGCCGGATGAGGCGCCTCGTACTGGTAGTGGGCTCCGGGGCTCCAAGGCGTGCTAAAGTCGCGGGATCACGAGGACCACACATGGTACGTCTGTCTCACGGCGCCATCGCCATCCAGACCGTGATCCTGTCCGTATTCCTGACCGTATCGCCTGCCACCGCGCAGGAGCCGGAGGGGCCCTCCGGCGGGCTCGCGGCGTTCGCGGGCGAGGAGGAGGTTCGGGACGCCATCGCTCCCGCACAGCTCGCGGAGATTCGGGCGTCGGTCGCCGCCCATGAGCGACGGAAAGGGCTGACCGCGGCGCCGGGCCAGGAAGAGGCACCGTTCCTCTTTCCCTTTTTCCCGCACGCCGGCGTTCAGGGTCGAGACCTCTATCTGTCCAATTTCACCGATCAGGACCTGAGCTCCGTCACCGTCCGCGACTGGGACTGCTCCGCGCAGGCCTACGACGGGCATCATGGCCACGACTCGCTCATCCGCAGCTTCCGCGAGCAGGCGATCGGCGTGCCCATCTTCGCCGTGCGCGACGGCGTGGTGGCGGCGACTCACGACGGCGAGCCGGACATGAACACGGTGTGGGACCCCACGACCAAGGCCAACTACGTGCTCGTCGATCATGGAAACGGCTATCTCACCTGGTACCTCCACATGCGGAACGGCAGCGTGGCGGTCTCCCCCGGGCAGACCGTGACCGCCGGGACACAGCTCGGCCTGACCGGCAGCAGCGGGCTCAGCAACTGGCCGCATCTCCACTTCGAGACCCACAAGGACGGCACCTGGACCGAGCCCTCGGCCGGGCCGTGCCGCCCGGGGGACAGCCTCTGGGTCTCCCAGCCGCCCGTGCCGCGGGATTTCTACGTCGCGGATTTCTACCTGGCCCAAGGCGCCATCCTGATCCCGGACTTCACCACCTGGCTCCACGACCCGGCAACGCGGAAGGCCACTTTCCTCAAAGGGGTCCAGAGGGTGGGAGCGCGCGTGGACATGCGGAGCCTCCCCGCGCATTCCACCTATCGCATCCAGATGCTGGACCCGCGCGGGAAAGTGGTCTTTCAAGACTCGGGCTCTTTCGAAAACCCCGTCCCGCAGAAGCTCGCCGTCGCGACCTTCTGGTTCGACATGAACCTCTCTCCCGGCACCTGGAGGTTCCGGGCCGACTTCAACGACAGCCCGGCTGTCGACGCTCCCTTCCGGGTGGTCGCCACCTCGCGGCAGGTCCGGAACCGCCGTCCGAACGCCGTCAAGACGCTCCTCACTCCGGCGCGCCCGGTGGCCGGCCAGGCGATGACCTGTGAGGTCCGGGCTCCGCTGATCGGCAGGGACCCGGACTACGACATCGTGAGCTATCGCTACGAGTGGAAGGTCAACAATCGGGTGGTGCGCTCCGTCACCAGCGCGGCCCTGACGGATCTCCTGGCCGCCGGCAAGGCGAAGCCCGGGGATCGGGTGAGCTGCCGTGTCACCCCGTCGGACGGCAAGGCGCTGGGAGCAATGGCGGTGGCGGAGGAGATCGTCGAGGACCCGTAGGCTCGCGGGGAAAGGCCACCCGCGGCAGGAACAGTCCGCCCTCCGGGGAAGCCCCTACTCCCCCACCTGGTGCGTGGTGAACATCAGCCGCTCGGCGTCGATGGCAAGGATGACGTCGCCCGGCTCCAGCTTCCCGGGTGGTGCCGGGGAGCCGCCGAAGCCCGACAGGCTGGCCAGGTCGGCCCGGACCGAGCCGTCGTTGTTGCCGTCCGCGTCGAGGCTCTTGCCGTCGTGGGCGCGGACGATCCAGGCTCCCGTCTTCGGCCGCACGACGGCGAGATAGACCCTCTCGGAAGGGAACGTGAGCGCATCGCGGCCGTGGGCGATGGCGTTCCAGGGGAAGGGCATCTCCCGCACGTCGGTGCCGCGCGAGGCGATGGTCACACCCCCATCCTCGAAATCCACGGCGAACCAGACCGCGATGGGAGGCATCTCGTTGCCGACCTCCAAGCGGGCCTGGCCGTCCCCGTCCCCGTCGCTCAGGAAGGTGGTGTGACGCGAGGCGCTCCGGGGGATGTCGGTCCACACGACACCGAACAGGAACACCCGGCCCTGCGGCTTCATCCCCGTGACGTTGACCGCCGCCCGCTCGAACGAGATCATCCCGGCCCCGTCCGCGCGCCCGCCGGCCGTCAGCAGCAGAACGGCCGCCAGACCGCAGGCCGATCGTCTCCTCCACGTCATGGTCTTCCGGCTGCGCTGGGGAGCGACGACGGCATGAGGCATGGGGGTTCCTCCTGGCAGAATTCTACCAGCGCTAAGCTTGGGTCATGATCGAGACGGTCGCCGTCGCGAATTACCGGTCTCTTCGTGAGCTGATCGTTCCGCTCGGCCGGCTCAACCTCATCACGGGCCCGAACGCCAGCGGCAAGTCGAACCTCTATCGCGCCCTGCGGCTGCTGGCCGAGACGGCCCAGGGAGGCGTCATCGCCGCCCTGGCGCGGGAGGGCGGCCTCGGCTCCACTCTGTGGGCGGGGCCCGAAGCGATCTCCCGGGCCATGCGGTCCCACGAGATGCCCGTCCAGGGCGGGCCGCGCAAGGAGCGCGTGAGCCTCCGCCTCGGGTTTGCCGGCGCCGGGCTGAGCTACGCGATCGACCTCGGCCTCCCAATCCCCAGCAGCTCGGCGTTCGCCAACGACCCCGAGATCAAACGGGAGTGCATCTGGGCAGGCCCCCACCTCCGGCCGGCGTCGCTCCTGGTCGACCGCCGCGGACCGCTGGTCCGGATCCGGGAGGGCCGGAGCTGGCAGGTGCTGACCCAGAGCCTCCCCGCGTTCGAAAGCATGCTGACCCAGGTCGCGGACCCCGCGCGGGCGCCCGAGGTGCTGGCCTTGCGGGAGGAGATCCGGTCCTGGCGCTTCTACGATCAGTTCAGGGCCGACGCCGGCGCGCCCGCCCGGGAGTCCCGGCTCGGCACGCGCACGCCGGTCCTGTCTCACGACGGCCGCGATCTGGCCGCGGCGCTCCAGACCATCCGCGAGATCGGCAACGGTCCCGCGCTCGCCGAGGCCATCGACGACGCGTTCCCAGGGGCCCGGCTGTCGATCCGCAACGACAACGGGCGCTTCGAAGTGGAGCTCCAGCAGGACGGGCTCCTGCGGCCGCTCAGCGCGGCGGAGCTGTCGGACGGCACGCTGCGCGGCCTCCTGTGGATCGCCGCGCTGCTGACGCCCCGCCCCCCGGCCCTCATGGTCCTCAACGAGCCGGAGACCAGCCTCCACCCGGACCTGATGCCCGCCCTGGCGCGCCTCATCCGGCACGCCGCCCGCGAGACCCAGGTATGGGTGGTCTCCCACGCCTCGCGCCTCATCGCGGCCCTGGAAGAAGACCCGGACTGCCAATCCATCACCCTCGAGAAGGATCACGGCGAGACCCGGATCGTCGGGCAACGCCTCCTGGATCAGCCCCCCTGGTATTGGCCGGAGCGGTAGGCATCCAGACATGGAACGTCCAGCCAGCAGAGGCGGAGGGAGCGGACCTCCGCCTCCTGGCTGACCTCCTGTCGGACGGAGGAATCCTCAGGAGCGCGGCCTTGGACACGGCGGCGCCCCGTCACGATTCAGTTGTCAATGAACCGGGAGCGCCGTTCCAGGCCCGGTGAGGCCCGAAACGAGGCTCTCCTTCTTCAGCCGGCTCGCGGGAGGCGTTCCGGGCCGATTCCTCAGTACTACAGCGCCACTCCTCAACACGTCGCCGCGACTCCTCAACACTACGGAGTCACTCTGGAGCGCTCCGGGATGGCTCCTCAGTGCTACGGAGCCGTCCCTCAATGCTTCACCGCCGCTCCTCAGTGCTACGGGGCCACTTCGGAATGTTCCGAGCCGGCCCGTCAGCACTGAGGGATGACTCCGGAGCACTCCGGGACGGCCCGTCAACACTCCGGCGCCGCTCCTCAGTACTCCGCCGGCGCTCCTCAACACTGCGGAGTCATCCTGGAGTGTTGAGGGCCGGCCCCTCAGCGCTACGGGACCGTCCCTCAGTCCTTCGCTGCCGCTCCTCAGTGCTACGGAATCACTTTGGAGTGTTCCGGAACGGCGGCGAAGCATTGAGGGATGACGGCAGTCGTAGCCGCGGCGAGTCAGAATCTACAAAGGAGATCGCCCCGATGTCACCAGAGTCGACATCGCCGCCTCTTGTGGTAGGCTCTTGGCCGTGCAGTGGCAGTTCTTTGACAATCGATGTTAACTGTTCAACCGCGGCGCCGGGTGGGGGGCGCCGCGCTTGGACGAGCCACTCAGGTGGGCTATCCAGCCGCCGCGGCCTCACGCTGCCCGTGGCGGAGCCTCGTCAGGGCCGGCGGACGGCCCTCACCTTGCCGGTGCTTCCCCCGCCGCAGAAGAACAGATCGCCGCCATCGGATTCGAGCCCCGAAACGCCCGCTCCGGGCGGCATCTCCAGTCTCTCCAGAACCTCTCCCGTTCGCGGATCGAGCCGCCGCAGCTCGCTCTCGTCACCTTCCCAGGTGCCGTGCCAGAGCTCTCCGTCGACCCAGGTGACCCCGGTGACGAAGCGGTTGGACTCGATCGTGCGCAGGACCGCCCCTGTCCGGGGATCGACCTGATAAATCTTCCGGTCCCGGTACTGCCCCACCCAGAGCGCCCCTTCGGCCCACGTCAGCCCCGAGTCACCGCCGCCGCCGGGCGCCGGGATCGTGGCGAGCACCCGGCCGGTCTCGGGGTCGATCTTCTGGATGCGGTCCTCGGCGAGCTGAAACAGGTGCTGGCCGTCGAAGGCCGTTCCTGCATGCGCGGCGACTTCGAGCGAGCGCAGCGTCTCCCCGCTGGCAGGATCGAAAGCGTTCAGTCTGTCTCCAGCGGCAAACCAGACGTTCTGGCCGTCATAGGTGACTCCATGCACCCTGTCGGCACCCGGAAAGGGCCCATACTCACGGACGATCTCGGCGTTTGATCGGTTCATGGGTCCATCCTAGTCAATCGGCAGAGGCGGAGGGAGTAACAAAATGGTCGTGAATCCCGGCACGGGCGGCGTCATCCAGCGACGGGCTCTCCCGCGGCCGAACGACTGCACCTTGCCCGCGGCCTCGAGCGCGTCGAGCGCCCGCTGCACGGTGCGCTGGCTCGTTGCCAGCGCCAGCGCCAGGGCCGAGCTCGACCACGCTTCCCCGTCGGCGAGGAAGGCGAGCACCCGCGCATCCTCGTCTTCGACCGGCGGCGCCAGCACGGCCACCTCGCCGGCGCGGCGCGGCGCCAGCACGAAACCGCGCTTCGTCGCGCTCACGCCGGCCAGCGTCCTGAGCTCCGCGCGCAGCCGCCCGATTTCGACGCGCAACCGCGCGCGATGCGATTCATCGGCGAGCTTCGCTCCGAAGGCCCGCGCGACGAGCGTGTCCCGTGATACGTCTCCCGGCCACGCTTCGCCCAGCGCGCGGGCGAGCGCGAACAGCACCGGCCGCCTCGCGAGCGAGACCACGTTGCCTGCATGGCGCACAACATAGCGGCACGCGTCCACGATCCATGCGTCCGACGCCAGCAACGCTTCGACCTCCGCGAGCAGGAGGAGCCGCTCCTCACCACCCGCGATCAGGCGCGCGGCGGGCGTGCTCAGAACGAGGTCCGCGCTTTCCACCTCCGCTGTCAGCGCGGGGATGCGCGCGTGGTGCGCCGCGCGCCTGGCCCGAGCGAGCGCGGCGCGTGCCGCCTCCGTCCTGAGGCGCCGGATCGCGATCCCCGCGACCCCCAGCTCGTGGACGGCCCGCGACGCGGGAGGGAGGGGCGCGGGGTCGAGCTCGGCGAGCCTGCGCTCGGCTTCGTCGATGCGCCCGATCAGGAGGAGGCGCCGGACCTCGAGATGCCGCGCGTGCGCGGCGTTGACCCGGTCGGCATGGGCTTCGAGCGTCGCCCGCGCCGCGTCGAGCGCCTTCGCGGGCCAGCCGAGGTCGCGCGAGACGAGCGCGATCTCGGCCTCGGCGACGACGCACCTCGCGCGGGCCACGGCCTCTTTCGGACCGAAGGCCCGCGCGGCACGCCGCAGGAGAGCCTTCGCGCGAACGAGATCACCGAGCTGCGCCATCGCGATGCCGCGAAGCGCGAGAGCCGGCGCGTCGTCGCGCAGGGCGACCCGCTTCAATGCGCCGAGGGGATCCCCCGCGGCCAGCGCGCGCGCCGCGGCAGTGATCAGCGAGTCCATCGGAATCCCGTCACACTTGCAACTCCCACCGCTCGATATCCCGGGGCTAGACTCTATCTCATGACCGGTAACGAACGAGCGCAGAAGGAGAGAAAAGCGATGACGGAGCACAGAACCGGGACACGTCAAGAATGGATTGCAGCCCGCCTCGAGCTGATCGCGGCGGAGAAGGAGCTCACCCAGCGCAGCGACGAGTTGGCGCGGCGGCGGCAGGAGCTGCCATGGGTCCGGATCGACAAGGAGTACCGGTTCGATACCGAGGAGGGGAGCGCCTCGCTGCCAGACCTCTTCCGCGGGCGCTCGCAGCTCCTCGTCTACCATTTCATGTTCGGGCCCGACTACAGCGCCGGCTGCCCGTCCTGCTCGGCGATCGCGGACGGGTTCAACGGGTCCGTCGTGCATCTGGCCAACCACGACGTCACGCTCTGCGCGGTGTCGCGGGCGCCCCTCGCGAAGCTGCAAGCCTACAAGCAGCGGATGGGATGGACGTTCCCCTGGGCGTCCTCGTTCGGCAGCGACTTCAATTCCGACTTCAGCGTCGAGTTCACCGAGGAGCAACAGCGCGAGGGCGGCATCGAATACAACTATCAGCGCGAGGAGCCGTGGAACGGCGCCGGCGCGGGGGCTGAATCCTTCGCGGCGATGAGCGGAACCGACGCGGCCACCTACTCGCGCGACCGGCCCGGCATGAGCGCGTTCGTGCTCGAGGACGGCGTCGTCTACCACACGTATTCCACCTATTCGCGCGGGCTGGACGGCCTCTGGGGCATGTACCAGTGGCTCGACCGCGCCCCCAGGGGCCGCAACGAGAAGGGCGTCTGGTGGCGCCGCCATGACGAGTACGGGAATCGGTGAGCGAGGTCCGCATGTCGAGCCGCCGGGCTCGGATCACGCGGTGGGAGGGCGGCAGCCCGGTCAAGCTCCCTTTGCGTTTCGGCGTATACTGCTACTTATTAATTAGGAGGTAGACCGATGAAACGGAACCCGTGGCTTCCCGTCCTCGCCCTCTCCTGTCTCTGCCTGGCGGCCGCCGTCCCACCCGCAGCCGCCGACGATCCGCCGCTCGCCAACTTCTACGGAAACTGCGTGTCCCCCCGCCTCTGCGCGGTGGACGCGGAGGCCTCGTCCGACGACGGCTACATCACGAACTACCACTGGAACTGGGGGGACGGCACGTCGACGAACGGCACCAAGTCGGACCCGAGCCACACCTACGCGGTCGCGGGCACCTACACGATCACGCTCACGATCACCGACAACGCCAACCAGACAGACGTCTACTCGCTGCCGTTCCAGGTGCCGAACTGAGCTTCGAGCCGACAGCGAGGCGTTGAACCCGCCGGCCGAGCGCTCCGGCCGGCGGGTGCCTCTCGATTCCTACCGCACCGCCTCGATCGCCCTCTCCAGGTACTCGTCCTTCCCTTGCCGCACGCCTTCCAGGGTGCGGGTGACGGGGATGGTCGGCGGGATGCCCACGCCGAAGTGCTGGGAGCCGTCGTGGCGTATCGCCCGCATGCCGGTGAAGCGGACCGAGTAGCCGCCGGGGAGCGCGATGTAGTTGACGGTGCCGTTGGTCCCCGCCGTCGCCTCGCCCACGATCTCGCCCAGCCCGTGCCCCTCGACGATCCCCAGGTAGGTCTCCGCGTAGCTGACCGCCTCGCCATAGGTGATCCAGGCGGCCGGCGCCGTCAGCCGGGGGGTCAAGGCCGGTTGGGTGAACTGCTTCCGCTCCGCGCGGAACCAGGGGCGGTCCGGGAGAGTGACGATCGGGATGTCCACCGGCGTCGTGCGGATCGGCTCCGTCGCGAGGTGCGAGAGGAGCGTCGTGCCGAAGTCATAGGGATATCCCCGGAGGTCGAAGACGTAACCCCGCGCCGCGGTAAGCGCCGGCAGGGCGGCGATCAGGTCCCCGTCGTTGAGCCGGTTGAGGTCGAGATAGAAGATGCCCGGCTCGACCTCGGCGATCTTGTCCGGCCGCGGCTCGCGGAGGAGGTTAAGGCTGCTGCCGAAGGGGACCGAGCGCCGGACGGTGACGTTGGCGGTGCCGCCGCGGGCCCGCTGCACACGCAGCCGGACCGCCTCGTTCTTCGCCCCCGCCGTCAGCATCGTCAGGGCCCGCACGCGGATGAACTGCGGGGTGGCCCCCGGGTTCAGGGACATCGCGTTCGCCAGCACCTGGCCGGCCGGCTTGCCGTTGAAGCTCAGGATGACGTCGCCGCGTGCGAGGCCCGGCGCCAGCCGCGGATCGGTCCAGGTGATCACCCACTTCCCTTCCACGACGTCCCAGGCCAGGGGGAGCTGATGCGTCCGCACCACCGTCGGGTGGTCGATGAAGGCGTGGCCGTCCCGGAGCGGCACCATCATCCGGCGCAGGGTGTCTACGAAAGCCTTGTCGTCCCGGTCCTTCGCCGCGGCGGTCAGGGTGCGCCGCAGCTCGGCCGGCCAGTCCACGGAGATGACGTCGAAGTAGGGATAGAAGTGCTGGAGCACCCCCCAGGCCAGCGCCACGCCAGCCAGCCGGGTCGCCCGGTCCTTGCCGGAAGGTCGGAAGCCGGCGGGCTTGTCGGGCCGGGGCATCGGCAGCGTCACCGCCGGCAGGGTGGCGCCCTGGCTGTCACGGTAGAGCGCCAGCGGCAGCAGCGCCGAGACTCCGCCTCCGAGCGACACCTCCAGCGGCTGCTCGGGCCGCGGCAGCCCCGTCTCGGCCGGCGGCGCGTTGGGCGAGGCCTCCCGCACGCTGGTGTAGGAAGTGAGGGGAGGGGTCGCCGGCAGCCCGACCCCGTTGTGGACCCAGTACACCACCTGCGGGTTGCCCGAAGGGGGGCTCAGCTCTCCGGGCACGCCGGGGCGCCCGCCGTCGGGGTAGACCCGCAATGTCGGGGCGAGAGGGGCGAAGAAGTCCTCCAGGGTGCGCGCGAGGTCGTCCGCATTGACCGCCTTCTCGGCCTCCTGGACTCCGGCGATGGCCACCTGGTCCCAATCCGCCGCCGCGGCCTGGTCGCTGGGATGGAAGAAGCGGACGTACGCCAGGAGCCGCGCGAAGGCCGTCAGGTTCTCGAGGCCGCGCTGGCTGAGCTGCCGCGGCCGCTCGTTGGCCGGCGCTGCGAGGACGGAGTTGGCCCCGGGGAGGAGGAGCAGGAACCAGAGCAGCACGACGGAGACGTTGCGGATCTTCACTCGCATTCCAGAACCTCCAAGTCGTTCAACCGTACCCTGCCCGACCCGGATGGCTCTCCACCGCGGAGCGCCACCCGCGTCCCCAGCCGCCCAACCCTCCGGCCGGACTACTTCCATAGTGGGTTCAGTCTCTCAAACCAGGACTGGAATGTCAGGAGGTGGCGGAGGCGGACCCGCGAAACGCCGGCGCGCCTCCGCCCGTACGAGCCTTGCTAGGGCACGATCGATCCCACGATCGCGTACTCCTTCGCGCGGTTGCTCATCACGGAGGGCGAGAGGCACAGCAGATAGCGGGCCCTCGGCGTGACCGGGCTGGCGCTCAGGTCACGGTCCCGCAGCCACGGCTCCGTCGAGCCGGTGCTCAGGCTCTGCGCGGTGTTGAAGTTGACGCGGGTCTCGGTGAGGCCGCTGTCGTTGACGGTGTCGATGTCGTCATCCCACCACAGCTCGACATACGGGGTCTGATTGCCGACGCTCGAGACACGGTACTTCGTCCAGGTGGACTCGATTCTCACCTTCTGCCAGTTGGGCCCCAAGTCGATGTAGCCGACGCGGCTGGAGTAAGAGGGAGCATCGTAGCCGTTGACCCCGCCCGTTGGGGCTCCGCTCGCGTCCAGGCCGGTCGGCTGGCCATCGAAAGCGTTTCCCATCGGGAAGTAGAGGCTGCCATCCGCCTTGCCCGCGGCGGCCGGCGTGATGATCTGACCGGTCGACACCGGCACATTGATCTTCACCAGGGCGGCGCTGGTGGAGCTGTCGTTGTCGGTCGCCTTGACGGTGATCCAATGAGCTCCCGCCGGCGCGTTGTTCCAGACGAACTGGTAGGGCGGGGCGCTATCGGTGCCGAGGAGTGTGGAGCCCGCGTAGAACGCGACCGGGTCGAGCGTGCCGTCGCTGTCGGCGACCTGCGCCGCGATGGTGACGCTCGACGAAGTCGTGGCGTTGTTCGCGGGCGCGGTGATGGTCACCGCGGGCGCCTTGTTGGTGCCGTTGTAGCGGGTCTGTGCCAACAGCCATTTCCAGACTGTCGAGTTGTTATAGGTGTTGCTCCAACCGCCGTGTGAGGTCCCCGGGTACAGGGTCAGAGTCGGATGGCTGCCAGCCACCTGCACCACGTTGTCGTTCCAGGTCCAGGCCTTGGTCACGGCATTGAAGCTCGCGGTCCTGGTCTTGTCCGTGTTGTTCCCCGGTCCCGGAGGGCCGGTGACAGTGCCGGGATAGTTGGCCATCACATTGGAGCTCTGGCCGCTGATCGCGCTGGCAATCGCGTTCGCCCAGCCGACGGACCAGGCCGCGGTAACCTCGGTGTCGCCCCAATTATGAAAGATCCACGCCGGAACGTTGATCAGCTTCGATCCATCGTAACCGCTGTCCGCACCGCAGATCGGCAGCACCGCGGCCAGCTTTTCGGGATGAGCCTTGGAGTAGAACCAGGTGCCGCGTCCGCCCATGCTCAAGCCGGTCACGTAGATGCGGTCCGGGTCGATGTCGTACTCGATCTTGGCGTACTCGATGAGCTCGTCAAGACGAGTGGTGCTCCAGTTGTAGTTGTTGTCAGTGTGTTGGGGCGCGATCATCACGAAGGGATAGTGAGTACCCGTGTTGATGTTCCTCGGCAACCCTGTCGAGAGTACATCGCTCAAGGGATTTCCATTGATGCCACGCTCGCCGGCGCCATGCAGGAACAACACCAGGGGCCATTTCTGGGGTGCGGATTCGTTGTAGCCGAGCGGCAGGTATTCGTAGTAGCCGTAGGGGGCGTCGGAGGGCAACGGCTTCGCCGTGAGCTGTGCCGAAGCAGAGAGTGGTAAGAATGCCGTGGCGATGAGGACAAGAGTGACAATGAGCAGTTTTTTCATGGCACGCCTTTCCGTGAAGCTGGTTCTCGGGAGTTGATCGGCGGCACAGGCCTCCACCAACACTTCTGCGTATTGGCAGATGCAAATATTAAGCCGGACTGAACAGGCCGGAGAGCCTGGCGGGAGAGCGGGAGCGAGAGGGACGGGATCTTCTACCCCCTCGCCGGCTCCTCCTCCCCCACCATGCCTTCCATGCGGAGCAGTTCCTGCTCCAGCTCCTCCTCGGAGAGGCTCTGAACCTTGGCGAGCAGCTCCTCGGTCTCCCGCTCCTGCTCCTGCTGGCGCAGGGCGGCGACGGCTTCGGCCAGCTCGGCGACGGTGGACTTCTCGAAGAAGAGCCGCACCGGCAGCTCGAGATGGAAGGTGTCCCGCATGCGGGCGACGAGACGGGTGGCGAGTAGGGAGTCCCCGCCGAGGTCCAGGAAGTTGTCGTGGATGCCCACCTGGGCGACCCCCAGGAGGTCCTTCCAGATACGGGCGATGTACTCCTCGGTCTCATTGCGCGGGGCGACGTACTCCACCCGCAGGCTCGGCCGCGGGTAAGAGCCCACGCCCGTCCGCGCCGTGGCCTCGGACTCGGGGAAGGTGTCGAGACGGCTCCAGCCATCCGGCAGCGGACGCGGCGAGGCCAGCACCTGGAGCGCTCCGGCGCCTCCGAGGAGACGGCGCGCCGCCGCGGTGGCTCCCTCTTCAGGAGGGAGCGCCCAGGCAACGCTGGTCCAGGGGGTGCCCCCGGCGAGGGCGCTGCCGGTGGCGAAGGTGTCCGCCAGGAAGCCCAGCGCGGCAGCCTCAGCCCCGGGCGTCCCCTCGGGCACCACCAGGAGCGCCGAGGTCAGGCCGCGGGTGGCGAGGAGGGCGTCCAGCGACCGCAGACCGGTGAGCGCGCCTGCCAGATGCCCCTCGCTCGTTCCGGGCTCGGCCAGCCAGACGGTGCCACGGACCGTCCCCCAGCGCGCTTCGGCGGCCTCCACCACCTCGCGCAGCAGGGCGCCGTCCGCGAGGTCCACCCCCGCCACCTCCAGCTCGGCCCCCTGCTCCTCCAGGGTCCGGGCGTTGCGGAGGAGTTGTCCGACGACCCCGTCGGCGTCCCCCTCCAGCCAGTCGCTCCACTCCTCGCGCGCCGGAAAGCCGGCGGGCTCGAGGAGCAGGAGCTTGGCGTTCGCGCCAGCCAGCTCGCGGGTGAAGGCGAAGCCCGCCTGCCCCAGGCCCGCGGAGACCAGCCAGAGGCCGCCTTCGGCCGGAGCGGTTGGAGCTGGCGCCAGCGGCTCCACCGCCGGAGCCCAGCGATGGTTGCCGCGCAGGGCGACGAGGCGGTCCGGCGAGTCCGCCGCCAGCTCGGCCAGGAGCTGCCGGAGGAGGCGCTCCCGGGTGGGAGCGGTGGCCGGGAGGGCGACGTCCACGGCCCGGCAGGCCACCTGGGGCAGCTCTCCCGGGATCGCCTTGACCGCTCCGAGCAGCGCGGTGCGCTCCGGCGACGGCTCCTCCTCGCCGCTCACCTCGTGCAGCTCGTCGCCGATGACCCAGAGACGGACAGGCTCGGTGACGCCGCGGCCCACCAGGGCGCCGGCGAGGGCGGCCAGGCTCTGGAAGCCAAGAAAACCCAAGGTTGGGGAGGGAGAAGAGATGGAGGTCAGGTGAACGATGCGGTCCGGTACTCTACCCAGCTCATTGAACAGAGTGGCATGGGCTTCCGCGGAGCGGGGATCGAAGCGATAGTCCCCTCCTCCCAGGTCGGTGAAGGGCTCCTCCTCGCGGCCGGCGTGGACCAGGGCGACATCCGAGCCCATACCACGCAGGCGCTCCGCCATGGCCTCGCCGATCCCGGCGCCGTCCGCGAAGACCAGCCAGCGGCCGGGCTCCGGGATGCCGGCTCCCGAAAGCGGCGCCCGCCGCCAGGACGGCAGGTAGAGATGGGCCCCCTCCCTTGCCAGGGCGCGGGACGCCGCCCGCCGCTCGCCGCGCGTGGCGTCGATCGTGTCGATCCAGTAGCGCTGGCGCTCGAAGGGATAGGTGGGGAGCACCAGCCGGTGGCGCCGCTCCCGCGCGTAGACGCCGCTCCAGTCCACCCGGACCCCGGCGAGCCAGAGCTTGGCGAGAGCGGTCAGGGTGTAGGCGACATCCGGCTGCGTCTCGTAGGAGTGGCGCAGGGCGGCGACGACCAGGGCCTCCTCACCTTCCTTCCCCTTGCTCGCGGGGTGCTGCAGCACCAGGCTCGCCAGGGTGGCGCCGGGGCCGATCTCCAGCAGCACGCGGTCCGGATCGCGGCGCAGCTCGGCGACCCCCTCGGAGAAGCGGACCGCCTGGCAGGTGTGGCCCGCCCAGAAAGCCGGGTCCGTCGCCTGGTCCGCCGTGATCCAGCCGCCGGTGACGTTCGAGATGTAGGGGATCTGCGGCGGCCGGAGCGTCGCCCGGCCCACCCGCTCCGCCCAGGCCTGGCGGATGGGCTCCATCATCTTCGAGTGGAAGGCGTGCGTGGTCTGGAGGCGGCGGCAGGCGATGCCCCGCGAGGCCAGGTCCCGCTCCAGCTCCTCCACCGCCGGGAGCGGCCCGGCGAGCACCGACTGCTCGGGACCGTTGACCGCCGCCAGCGACAGCTCGTCGCTCAGCAGGGCGGCCGCCTCCGCCTCGGGCAGGCTGACGGCCAGCATCGCCCCCTCGGGCAGCTCCTCGATGAGACGGGCGCGCTCGGCGACCAGCGCCAGGGCGTCCTCCAGCGAGAAGACGCCGGCGAGGCAGGCAGCTACGTATTCGCCCAGGCTGTAGCCCATCATCGCCTGCGGCCGGATGCCCCACTCCATCCACAGCCGCGCCAGCGCGTACTCGAGGACGAACAGCGCCGGCTGGGCGAAGCGGGTGCGGTTCAGGCGCGCCGCCGCCTCGTCGTCCCCGGAGCCGGAGCGGCGGAGCATCTTGCGGAGGTCGACGCTACCCGCAGTCCCCTCCCCGACCTCCTTAGTAGAAGACGCCGCCGGGTACATCACCTCCCGCAGGTCCAGCCCGAGGAGGGGCTGGAGGATCTCGGCGCAGCGGTCCACGTCCGTCTTGAAGGTAGGCTCGGAGTCGTAGAGCCCGCGCCCCATGTCCGGGTACTGGCCGCCCATGCCGGAGAACAGGAAGACCACCCCGCGCTCCCGGTCCTCGCACCAGGCGGAGAGCACCCGGCGCGGGTCGCCCCCCTCCAGGACCGCCCGAGCGTCGGCGACATCCTGGACCACCACGGCCCGGCGGTGCTCCAGGGCCCGCCGCCCCACCTGGAGGGTGAAGGCGGCATCGGCGAGGGAGAGATCGGGATGGGCTTCGAGATGCCCGGCGAGGTTGGCGGTCGCCCGGTCCAGCGCCGTAGGGGTACGGGCCGAGAGCAGCAGGAGCTGCCAGGGGCGCGACGGGCCGGA
>DASPJI010000507.1:0-8283 GCA_035628695.1 Thermoanaerobaculia bacterium
GGTGGTGGTTGCCTGCACGTCGTCGCCCGCGAGCGGCTAGCGGACGCCACAGCCTTCGCCGAGTTGATGGCGCGCCAGCCGGTGGACGTCCTCAAGATCGTCCCCTCTCACCTCGCGGCCCTGCTCACTGCGGAGAGCCCCGAGCGCTCGCTACCCCGCCGCCTGCTCGTCCTGGGCGGCGAGCCGCTCCCCTGGAGCCTGGTGGAACGAGTGCGCTCCCTGGCGCCAGAGTGCCGGCTGTTCAATCATTACGGTCCCACAGAAACGACGGTCGGAGTTCTCGCGGGCGCAGTGGAAATCCAGAGGCACGAAATGGGTGAAGCGGGAGGTACTCGCGGGAGCGGTAGTACCTGCGCTCCGCTCGGCTGGCCGCTTGGACAAACCCGCGGCTGGGTGGTCGATCGCCATCTCCGGCTGGTACCGGCTGGCGTGCCCGGCGAACTCTGTGTCGGCGGTCCGCAGGTGACCCGCGGCTACCTCGGACGTCCGGACCTGACGGCCGAACGGTTCATCCCCGACCCGTTCGGCGGCGGCGCCGGTGAGCGTCTCTACCGTACGGGAGACCTTGTGCGCCGGCGTCCAAGCGGCCCGATCGAGTTCCTCGGCCGCACCGACCACCAAGTGAAGGTCCGGGGATTCCGCATCGAGTTGGGAGAGATCGAAGCGGCGCTGGCGACTTTGCCCGGGGTGCGCGAGGCTCTGGTGGTGGCACGGGAGGACACGCCCGGAGAACGGCGCTTGGTCGCCTATGTGGCCGGCGATGTCTCCGAGACAGCCGTCGACACGCTCCGAGCGTCCTTGCGGGAGCAACTGCCGGATTACATGGTACCAGCCGCCTTCGTGACGCTCACCACCCTGCCGCTCACCTCTAACGGCAAAGTGGACCGCAAGGCTCTGCCGGCTCCGGAACCCCCTCGCCCCGCGGAGAGCCACTCTGCAATGCAGACGCCCATCGAAGACGCCCTCGCCGGCATCTGGGCCGAGTTCCTCGGTCTCGAGCAGGTCGGGGCGACCGACCACTTCTTCGACCTGGGAGGCCACTCGCTTCTGGCGGTACGGTTGATGTCCCGGATCGAGCACGTCTTCGGGGTCAAGCTACCGATCTCGACACTGTTCGAGGCGCCGACCGTGGAGCGGTTGGCCGGGGTGCTCCTCCGGGGGTCGGTACCGGCCCGTCACTCGCCTCTGGTACGGCTCCACACGGGCGGCACGGGCCGCCCCTTGTTCCTCGTTCATCCGATCGGAGGTGACGTCTCATCGTACGTGGAACTGGCTCGCCGACTCGGGGCCGACCGGCCGGTGTACGCTCTGCAGCCGGTCACCGTCGAGCCAGGTGCTGAGAGAGCTGCCCCGTCTACCATGGAAGAGATGGCCAGGCAGTATCTCGCCGCCATGCGCCAGGTTCAGGCTGGAGGACCCTGGTTGATAGCCGGCTGGTCCTTCGGCGCGATCCTCGCCTACGAAATGGCACAACAGATCGAAAGCTCGGGCGATACCGTGGCACTCCTGGCGATGATCGATCCCTCGGCACCTCCGGAAGCGCGCAACGAAAGGGTCGACGATATCCAGTTGCTGGCCGGTTTCGCGGGCCTCGGGCGCCCTTCGGAGCGGCAGAGGGAATTGCTACGGGAGATGCTGGCGGAAGTCGACGTGGAGGCCGGGCTCGATCGTCTGCTCGAATTCGGGCAGGCCGAGGGAGTGCTGCCGCCAGACGTGGGCAAGCCCTGGCTGCGGGAGCGTTTCGACCTGTTCAGCCGCAACGTGCAGGTTTTGCGCGGTTACGTGGCACGCCCCTACGGCGGTCGGGTCACCTTTTTCCGAGCGGGCGCCTCGCTGGCTCAGGGGACGATGGAGCTCACGTCAGGCTGGAGCACGCTTGCTCATACCGAGGCACACCTCGTCGATTCGGATCACGTCTCCATGCTTCGCAGGCCAGCTCTCGACCACCTGGTAGAGCAACTTTCCACGGACCTCGCGGCGGTCGAGGCCGGAGCCGAAGCGCCATGAAGGAGCTCATTCAGGACCTTCGTTTTTCGTTTCGCCTGTTCCGCAAGAGTCCGGGCTTCACGGCTGCGGTGGTGCTGACGCTGGGCTTGGGCATCGGCGTCAATGTGGCAATCTTCAGCGTCGTCGATAGCGTCCTGGTGCGGCCGTTGCCGTTCCGTGACGGCCATCAGCTTGTCCATCTTCGCTATGGCAAACCCAACCTCGGGCCGGACACCATCCGCTTCTCGGTGCCAGAATCACACGACTACCGCCGCCACAGCCGGACGCTGGCCGGGCTCAGGGAATACCACACGATGTCCTTCACCCTGCTCGGCGGAGAAGAGCCGAACCAGGTCCTGGTCGGCGTGGTTTCGGCCAACTTCTGTGATGTCCTGGGGATTAAGCCGATGCTCGGGCGGGCCTTCGTTCCGGAGGACGAACAGCCGGGTGCCCCGTCCGTCTTGCTCCTCAGCAACCGGTACTGGCGGAGCCGCTTCGGCGGGAACCCCAACATCGTCGGCCGGGCCCTGCGGATGAATGGACGCTCCATCCAAGTCGTCGGAGTCCTCCCGCCGTTGCCCGACTTCCCGCGCGCCGACGATGTCTTCGTCCCCACCTCGGCCTGCCCCTTCCGCTCCAACCCGGAGGTTGTCGAAGGGCGGGACACCAGGATGATCAATCTTTTCGGCCGCATGCGACAGGGGGTCACCCTAGAGCAGGCCCGAGCCGAGATGTCGCTCCTGGCCAAACCGCCAGCGGAGTGACTATCCGGACTCCTTCCCGGAAGAGGCGCGTGCCACCCTCTCCCTGGTTCCGGTTTGGGACGAATTGAACGGTAAGTTCCTCCCGACGCTCCAGATCCTGCTCGTCACCGTCGTCCTGCTGCTCCTCATCACCTGCGCCAACGTGGGTAACCTTTCTCTCGCCCGCCTGTTGAGCCGCGAGCGCGAGGTGGTGCTGCGTGCCGCGCTGGGAGCCGGCCGGCTCCGCCTGATCCGCCAACTCCTAACCGAGAGCACGGCCCTGGCTCTGATAGGGGGCGCTGTCGGCCTCCTCTTCGCCGCGGTCACCATGAGCTCCCTGACGGCCTTCGCCCGGCGCTTCACCCCTCTCGCCAACCGGATCGACATCAACGGCCGGGTGCTGCTCTTCACCCTGGGGATCGCCGTCCTCTCCGGTCTCCTCTTCGGGCTTTTCCCCACCCTCCACGCCTACAGGCGAAACCTGGGAGCCCTCCTGCGTCAAGGTGGCGGCCACTCCACCCATGACCGCGGACGGCAGCGCCTGCGCAGCACACTGGTCGTCCTCCAGGTGGCCGTCTCCTTCGTCCTGCTGATCGCGGCGGGGCTGACTACGAGAAGCGCCATCCGGCTACAGAGGGTCGACGGCGGCTTCGATCCCAGGAACGTGGTCGCGCTCAGCCTCGAACTGCCGTCGGCGAGATAACCCGGGCGGCAGGAGGTGCTCGACTTCTACAACTCCCTGTTGGCGCGGGTCGGCGGTCTGCCGGGAGTGGTGTCGGCCGCCGTCTCGAACTCCGCGCCACTGCTTGCGGATGAGTCGGCCTCCACCTTTCGGATCGAAGGCCGTACTCAGCAGGCGGATGGCACCGAGCCCCGGGCCGCCGGGCGGGTCGTGAGCCAGGACTTCTTCCGCACACTTGGCATCCCTTGCTCGCCGGCCGGGCGTTTCTCGCATCGGACGACGCAAACGGTCTGCCGGTCACCATCATCAACCAGTCCCTGGCCAGACGTTTCTGGCCCGCTGAGAGCCCTCTCGGCAAACGGATCGACATCGGGGAGACCGGGGCGCCGATCTGGCTGACGGTGGTCGGTATCGTCGGTGATGTCCACCACGCCGGCCTCGATGACGCGGCCGAGGACGCCTTCTATGTCCCCTTCCTGCAGTATGGCGGGGTGGCGATGAACTTGTTTGTCCGCACCACCGGCGAGCCGATCCTCCTCCCCCCGGCGTTGCGCAAGGCCGTCCACGAGATCGATCCCGAGCAATCGATCAGCGACATCTCAATGATGGAGCAGATACGCTCCGATTCCATCGCCCCCATGCGGCTGACCGCGACGCTGCTCAGCCTCCTTGGACTCCTGGCCTTCGCCATCACGGTGGCCGGCCTGAACGGCGTGATCGCCTATTCCACGACCGAGCAGACGCAGGAGATCGGTATCCGCGCGGCGCTCGGCGCGAGACGCACGGTCCTGCTTCATCTGGTAATGCGCCAGGGCATGGCCCTGGTGCTACTCGGGCTCGCGCTGGGCTGGGCCGGAGCCCTCGGCGGCGGCAAATTGCTGGCGAGCAGGCTGTTCGGTGTCGAGCCGTCCGATCCCGTCACCTTCCTGCTGGCATCCCTGGCATTGCTCGTCTGCGGCGGCGCCGCCTGCTTCTTCCCCGCGCGAAGGGCAGCCTTCACCGACCCAATGGTGGCCCTGCGATCCTGAGCCTCGGAAGCGTCCGGCTACGCCCAGGCCGCGCGGTAGACCGCGAGCAGGTCGTTCCGGTCGAGGGCAACGGGGGTATTCTCGAGGACCGGCCGGAAGCGGGTCGCCTCGTCAGCGAGGGCTGGCAGGTCCTCCTCGCGCACGCCCACCCCGGCGAGGCCGCGGTCCACCCCAAGCGTTTCGAGGAGATGGCGGACGCGCCCGGCGAGGGTGTCTTCGCCGTCGCCCAGCAGCCGGGCGAGTTCCGCGCACCGCCCGGGATTACCGGTTCCGATCCGTTCCAGAGCGGGAGCCGCCATCAGGGCGTTGGCCAGGCCGTGGGGGATGCCGTAGCGGCCGGTCAGCGGATAGCCCAGGGCGTGGATGGCGCCCGCGTTGGCATTGGCCATCGCCAAGCCGGAGTAGAGACAACCGAGGGAGAGTTCCTCGCACGCCGCGAAGTCCGAACGGTCGGCCAGCACCCTGGGGAGAGCGCGGGCGATGGCCGGCGCCGCCTGCCGGGCGAACATGTCGGTAAACGGCGTGGCACGGCGGGCGAGGAAGGCCTCCACCGCGTGGATGAAACCGTCGAGAGCGCTCCAGGTGAGGTGGGAGGAGGGGAGGGTCACGATCAGCTCGGGGTCCACGAGGGTCGCCAGGGGCAGCAGATGGAGACCTGCGATCACTTCTTTCCTGCGGGGAGAGAGTTGTACCAGCACGGCATGGCTGGAGACCTCGGCGCCGCTTCCCGGGGTCGTCGGCACCGCGAGGAGGGGCAGGCTCGGATGCCGTACCTTCTCGAAGCCGAAGTAATCGGCGGTCTTCCCGCCATTGGTCGCCAAGACTGCGGCCACCTTGGCAACATCGATCACGCTGCCACCACCGAAGGCGATGACGGAGCGATGACCGCCCGCGGCGATCCGTTCCGCGCAACGCGCCGCGTGCCCCTCGTCCGGATCCTGTGCCACGCCATCCCAGACCTCGGCCTCGGATCCCGCTCCGGCGAGCTCGCCCAGCAGGCGCTCGACCAGCCCCGCCGACACCACCCCGGGGTCGGTGACCACCAGAGGCCGCTCCGCCCCCAGCTCTCCGAGGACCGCCGGCACGTCGGCCATGCGGCCCCGCCCGAAGAGCAGCGTGGGCGGGACCCTGACCTTCATCCCCGCCGGCCCTTGAGCACCAGGGCGCGATGGGCCGCCGCGACGATCGCCCGAGCGTCCATGCCGTAGGCGGGGAGCATCTCCTCGAAGGTGCCGACCGTCTCACAGAAACAGTCGGGCAACCCCACCCGCATGACCGGCGCCGGATGGGTCGTGAGCACCACCTCCGCCACCGCACACCCCAGGCCGCCGATCACGCTGTGGTCCTCCACCGTCACCACCGCCCCCGTCTCCATGGCAGCGGCGGTGATCGCCTCGCGGTCCAGCGGCTTCAAGGTATGGATGTTGAGCACCCGCGCGCCGATCCCTTCCACGGCGAGTTGCGTGCCCGCCTCCAGCGCCTCCCAGACCATGCGGGCGCCGGAGGCGATCAGGGTGATGTCGGAGCCTTCCCGCAGCCGCACCGCCTTGCCGATCTCGAACTCATAGTCGCCGAAGTAGACCTGCGGTGTCTCGGCCCTCCCGACCCGCAGGTAGACCGGCCCCTCGTGGGCGTAGGCGCCCCAGGTCGCCTTCCAGGTCTCCACCGAGTCGGCCGGGGAGAGCAGGACGACGTTAGGCATGGCGCGCACCACAGCCATGTCCTCATACGAATGATGGGTCCCCGCCGCAGCGCCTCCCGAGATCCCAGCATAGGAACCCACCAGCTTGACGTTGGAACGGTGGTAGGCCACCTCCAGGCGAACCTGCTCGCAGGCGCGGAAGGCCAAGAAGGCGGCGAAGCTGTTGACGAACGGGATCTTGCCCCGCATCGCCAGACCGGCCGCCGTGCCCACCATGTCGGCCTCGGCGATTCCCATCTGCAGGAAGCGTCGCGGGAACTCGGCATGGAAGGGGACCGTGTATTGGCCCAGATCCCCCTCGATAGAAAAGACCCGCTCGTCGGCGCGCGCGATGTCGAGCTGCGCCTTGCGGCAGGCGGTGCGGGTCGACAGGGAGTACTCGGCGATCCACTCCGGCGAGCCGATGACCGGTCCCGCCTCGCGCTCCTCCTCCGCCGCCGTTGCGATCGATGAATGCGCCATGATCGTCCTCCGTCACCCGGCGAGCGTGGTGCGCAGGATCCGCTCGGCGTCCGGAGGGGTGATGGGCACCGGGTTGAGACCGAGATGGAAGGCGTCCTGCATCACGTAGTCGACCAGCGGCGCCACGTGCGACTCGCCGACGCCCAGGCCGCCGAGGGTCGGGATGCCGCAGTCGCGAACCAGTCTGCGAACGGCGGCGATGCCCGCCCGGCCGAGCTCAAGGTCGCTGCTGGCGCCGCGCTCAATACCCAGCGCTTGGGCGATACGCGCGTAGCGGTCGGCCGCGTGCGGCAGGTTGTAATCCATCACGTCGGCCAGGAAAACGGCGCAGCCAACCCCGTGGTGGACCCGGTGCTGGACGTTGACGCCGTGGGCGAAAGCGTGCTCGCCGCTCCCTCCGCCCTTCATCGAGATGCCGGCGGTGAGGCTCGCCACCATCATCCAGGCCCGCGCCTCGCGGTCCTGCCCGTCGGCGATAGCCCGCGGAAGCCACTTCTGGACCAGCTCGATGGCATAGAGGGCGTAGGCGTCGGCGAGCGGCTGGCGCTCCACCGAGACATAGGCGCCGATGGCGTGGGAGAGCGCGTCGAGGCCGGTGGCCGCGGTGACCGCGGGTGGCAGGCTCAGGGTGAGCAGGGGATCGCACAGCGCCACGTGCCCGGGCACCGCCACGATGTGCATCTTGAACTGCCGCGAGGTGTCGATGATGATCGTGCCGCCCACCACCTCGCTGCCGGTGCCCGACGTCGTGGGGACGAACATCAGCGGCGCGTGCGGGTGCTCGATGGGCCGCGCGCCGTCCTCGTAGTCGCGGATGTGGCCGCCGTTGCTTACCACCGCCGCCGCCGACTTGGCGACGTCCATGGCGCTGCCGCCGCCCAGGCCGATCCAGCAGTCGGCCCCGGCCGCGCGGTAGGCCTCGGTGGCCGCCATCACGTGCACATCGGCCGGATTGGTCTCGACGCCGGAAAAGATCTCGTGAGCGATCCCCGCCGCCGCGAGGGAGTCGAGGACCGGCTGGGGCACGCCGGCGGCCAGAACCCCGGGATCGGTGACGATCAAGGCCTTCCTCCCGCCGAGGCGGGTCAGCTCGGCGCCGGCTTTCGTCGCGGCGCCCTCGCCGTAGTGGACGCGGGGATAGAGCTGGAACGTGAACATCTGCACGGGAACAACCTCGCTTTCAACAGGCGCTGGGATCAGGGGTTGGGGCGGCGCGGGAATCGGGAGCCCGGAAGAGGCCCCGCATCGCTAGGTCGAGAAGGTTCAAGATGTCGTAGACAGGCAGGCGCAGGCTCGCGCGTAGCGCCTGATTGGCGGGCGGCATCAGCGTGCACTCGCAGACGAAGGCGCCGATGTCGGGGTGTTCGTCGAGCATCCGCCGGCCCACGGCGATCACGTCGGCCTCCAGCCGGGGGCGCAGCCGGTCCGGGATCTCCTTGGTGCGCAGGAACTCGTGCCAGGCCTCCGAGCCCGCCACGCCGCCCACCGCCACCGGGATTTCCCGCTCGCCCCAGCCGCACGCGTTGTAGACCGGCTCCCCCACCGACTCGGGGTGGAACACCAGGATGCCGAGACGCTTCGCCGGCATCATGCGGTGAATCTGCGGCACCATCAGCAGCGCCGAGGTGATCACCGGCACCGACACGGCGGCGGCCAACCGGTCCTGCAGCAGGACCATGA
>DASPJI010000508.1:0-3076 GCA_035628695.1 Thermoanaerobaculia bacterium
CGGGCTCCAGCCGGCGGTGAACGAGGCCGAGCCGATGGCCTGGTTCTCGTCGCCGCCGAAGGAGGGGGAGGTCCAGCCGATGCGGCTCTGGAACTGCCGGCCCAGGTTCAGGTCCTCGGTGCGCTGGATGCGGTCGAGGTCGCGGGCGACCACGAAGCCATCCTCGATGTAGTCGAAGCCGATCCAGGGATAGGCGAGGGTGCGGCTCTGCGGCGGCTCGGGGGTCGAGTCGCCGCCGGGGGAGTAGTTGAAGGTGTCCTTCTGGTGTGTGAAACCGATCCGGAGCCGCCGCGTGGCGCCGTCTTGGAGACCCGGCGAGAGCCCGCCGAAGATCTCCAGGAAATCGTGGCCGTGATCGAACTTCTGGAACACCTCGCCGCGGTCGTAGAGCGAGTCCACCCGGTCAAAGCTCCAGGACTTGAAGCCCGCGGTCCAGCGGGCGTCCAGGGAGTAAAACGGACGCTCGAGCTCGAACCGCCGCGAGCCGCCGTCGCTGTAGTCGGCGTAGGAGGCCTCGAGCTGGAGGTGCTGGCCGTAGAGATGGGGATCCCGGAAGCGGAACAGGGTCGAGGTCCGGTCGACGTTGGAGATCCGCCAGATCGTCAGGTCCTTGCCGGTCCCCAGGAAGTTGGAGTCCTCGAGCGAGAAATTGGTGGAGTTCTCGCCGCCGGCGCGGTTGAGGCTCGCCCCGGCCCGCAGGGTCCAGACGTCGCGGGTGACCACCTCCAGGTCCACGCGGCCGTCTTCCTGGCGCACCGGCCGGATGTCGGCGTCATAGAGGTAACGGTTGGCGCGCAGGATGCGCTCGGACTCCTCGACCGCCTCCCGGGAGTAGGCATCGCCGCTCTTGAAGAGGAGCTGGCGCTCGATGACCTTGGGCCGGGTGGCGCGGTGGAGCCGGTCGGCGAACCGGAAGATTTTCTTGTTCTCTCCCGGCTCGTTCGGATCGAAGATCCCCTTGGGGATAATGATGACCTCGCCGATCAGGGTGCCGTCTGGCGGATGCGGCGGCTCGGGCGCCTCCTCACTGGGAGAGACCTCGGGAGCGGGGGCGCAGGGCGGCTGGCTGCCGGCCGCCGCCGCCGTCTCTTCGATGGGAGGACAGGGGGGAGCGTCCGGCGCCGCCTCGGAGATGGCCTCCGGAGTGACCTCCGGGATGACCTCCGGCGTCTGGGCCAGAGCACTGGACGACAGGGGGCCGGCCAGCGCTACGGCGGTGAGCAGGAGCGCCAGGCGGCGGGCGACAGGGGGGGCGAGGCGGCGCAAGGCCTCGCGCAGGGTACGGCTCACAGGCCCTCCGGCGGACGTGGCTGAAAGTTCCCCGGCATCATAACAAAGTCCGGGTATGATGCTCGCCCCCTATGACCGTCTCCCTCGGAGCCCTGCTGATCGTCCTCGCCTCCAGCGTCGCCTGGGCGGGGGTGGACACCTCCCGCAAGATGCTGGCGGGGCGGGTCCGGCCGGTGCCGCTGATCGTTCTCGTCACTCTGGCCTCGGTGCCCCCCTTCGGCGCCTGGCTCGCCTGGCAGGGGATGCCGGAGGTCGGCGGGGGCTACTGGTGGCCGGCCCTGACGTCGCTGGCGCTCAACGTCTTCTCCAACCTGGCCTTCATTCACGCGCTTCGGCTCTCGCCGCTCAGCGTGACGGTGCCGCTCCTCTCCCTGACGCCGGTCTTCACGGCCGTCATCGCTATCCCTCTGCTAGGGGAGAGGCCGGCGCCGCTCCAACTCGCCGGCATCCTGCTGGTGGTGACCGGCGCCTTCGTGCTCCACTGGCCGGGGAAGGGCCGGGGAGAGGGGAAGGGGAGGATCGAGCGCGGCGCCCTCTGGGTGGTGGCGGTCGCCTTCTCCTGGTCGCTGACGATCCCGCTGGACAAGCTGGCGGTCGAGAGCTCGAACGCCCCGTTCCATGCCACGGCCCTCTGTGGCGGGGTGGGCTTGGCGGTGCTGGCGATCCTGATCGGGCAGGGAAGGCTGCGCGAGCTCGCCGACGTCGGCCGGGCGCGCGGCGCCTTCGCCCTCTGCCTGGGGGGCAGCGTGCTCGCGCTGGCGCTCCAGTTCATCGCCTTCCAGCTCGTCTGGGTCAGCCTCATCGAGACCATCAAGCGCGGGGTGGGGAACCTCTCCGCGCTGCTCATGGGGCGCTTCCTCTTCGGCGAGCCGATCACCCCGCGCAAGGTCCTCGCCCTGGGGATCATGGCGGTGGGCGTGGCGCTGGTCGTGGGGTAGGGCGACAGGCCCGCGGCCACGCCGGCAGCTCGCAAGACTTGCGATAGCTCAAGATCTACTGGTATACTGCCATTGCTAAAAGGGAGCGCACCCGACGGCTGATAACGACAGCGGTCGGGTTTTCTAATCGTCCCCTCGGCAAAGGCGTGGGAGCCTGGCCGACTCTTTGGGGATAGGGCGAGAGGGCCGGCGGTGGAGCTTCTGACCACCGCGCCCCGCGCTGTGCGACGAGCGGAGAGACGAGCGGAGAATCGATGCGAAGGGACATGGCGAAGGAAGTAGGGCGTTCCGTTTCACTAGCCGTCCGTCGTTTGAGCCAGAGCCCCAGCCTGACGTTGGCAGTGGTGCTCACCCTGGCTCTCGGTTTCGGCGCGAACATAACGATCTTCAGTCTCGTGGACACCGTGCTGTTCCGGCCTCTGCCCCTGCCGGATGCCGACCGGCTCGTCCGCCTCATCCCGCGGGTCCCGGAGATGCCCACTCTCAACGTCTCCTCGTATCCGGTCTACACCGACTATCGCGAGCAGGCGCGTTCGTTTTCCGCGCTGGCGGCCTTCTCGGATATCCGGCGCGTGCACGTCGCGCGCGGCGGCGAGGTTCCCGAGCGCCTGGAAGCCATGCTGGTCACGGGGAGCTTCTTCAGCGTGCTGGAGGCCCGGCCTCTGGTGGGCACGCTGCTCTCTCCGGCCGATGACGCCGCCGGGGCGCCGGCCGGCGTGGTGCTGAGCGAGTCCCTCTGGCGACGGAAGTTCAATGCCGATCTGCGGATCGTGGGTGGGAGCGTCCTCATCAACCAGCACCCGTTCGCGGTGCTCGGCGTCGTCCCGGGCAGCTTTGTGGGGCCGGTC
>DASPJI010000509.1:0-8046 GCA_035628695.1 Thermoanaerobaculia bacterium
GCCAGGCGCGCCGCCTCGGCGACCTCCTCCCGGCTGGCCTCCGGCCGGCCAAGCGCGATGTTCTCGCGGATGGTGGCGGAGAACAGGAACGTCTCCTGGGGCACCATGCCGATGGCGGCGCGCAGCCGCGCCAGGGGGAGCCGCCGGACGTCGACGCCGTCGATCCGCAGGCTCTCCTCCGGCGGATCGAAGAGCCGCGGGAGGAGGGAGAGCAGCGTGCTCTTGCCCGAGCCGGTCCGGCCCACCAGCGCCACGGTGTCGCCCGGCGCCGCCTGGAAGTCGATGCCGGAGAGGACCGGCGGGGTGTCGAGGCGATAGGAGAAGGTGAGATCGGCGGCGCGGACGGCGCCCGCCACCTCGGGGAGGCCGACCAGCGGCTCCTCGTCGCGGATGGCCGGCACCACGTCCATCACCTCGCGCATGCGGCCGAGGGAGGCCAGGCCGCGCTGCGCCAGGTTGATCACCCAGCCGACCGCGATCATCGGCCAGATGAGCTTGCCGAGGAAGAAGTTGAAGGTGACGAACTGGCCGACGGTGATGCCGCCGCGGATCACCAGGCCGCCGCCGTACCAGAGCACCGCGGCGAAGCCGAGCCCCACCAGCCCCTGGAGCAGGGGGTGGAAGGCGACGGTCCAGCCGATGAGCCGCCGGTTGCCGGCGACGTACTCGGCGTTGAGGCGCCGGAACTCGGCCTCCTCCCGCTCCTCCTGGGCATAGGCGCGGACCACCCGCACGCCGGACAGGTTCTCCTGGACGCGGGCGGAGACGGTGGAGAACTGCGCCTGGATGCGCTCGAACAGGGCGTGGATCCGCTGCCCGAAGACGTTGGTGACCACGGCCACGACCGGCATGGTGACAAGGGCGAGCAGCGTCAGGCGGACGTCGATCCGCAGCATGAAGAACAGCGCCCCGGCGGCGGTGAACACCGTGTTGCTGCTGTACATGATGGCCGGGCCGCAGAGCATCCGCACCGCCTGCAGGTCGTTGGTGGCGCGGGCCATCAGGTCGCCCGTGGGGCGGTCGTGGAAGAACGCCGGGGGCTGGGCCTCGAGGCTCGAGAAGTAGAGGTCGCGCAGGTCGAGCTCGATGTCCCGGCTCATGCTCACCAGGATCATCCGCTGCAGATAGTTGAACAGGCCCTGGAACAGGGTGATGCCGAGGATGAGCCCGGCATAGGCCAGCAGGGTCTCGCGGCTGACGCCGGTCCGCAGGTCGTCGATCGCGCGTCCGAGGATGAGCGGGCTCATCAGCCCCAGGGCCACGGAGGCGAGGATCGCGAGGAGGCCCTGGACCAGCTTGCGGCGGTGGCTGCGGAGATAGGGCCAGAGATAGGAAAGCCGCTTCAAGACGGAGTCGCTCCCACCGGAAGGATATCAGCCTCGCCAGCCTCCCCGGGCGTGCCGGTGAGCGCAGGGGCGGCCAGTACGCCGGCCGCGCCTTGCGGGTGGAGCGGCGGGGCGCTCCGCGGCGTCGCCACGAGGCGCAGGATGGGGCGCCCCTCGACCATGTACTTGGCCTCGTAGTTGGTGCGGGGCCCCTCGTCCCAGGGGGCGTCGCGGCGCTGCACGTCGAGGCCGGGGAAGCTCTCCAGGATCTCCGTCACCAGCTCGCCGTACTCCAGGAAGTCGGTGGCGAAGAAGAGCCGGCCGCCGTCGGCGAGGAGGCCGAGCACCAGGTCGACCGTCTGCGGGTCGAAGAGGCGGCGCTTGTGGTGGCGGCTCTTGGGCCAGGGGTCCGGGAAGTAGACGTGGACGGCGGCGGCGAAGCCGGGGGGGAGCACGGAGGACATGAGGAACAGGGCGTCGCCGCGCATCGCCACCCAGTTGCGGGCCCCCCGGCGCCGGGCGCGGTCGACGAAGAGGCGCTGGTACTCCCCCACCAGCTCGATCCCGAGGAAACGGCGTTGCGGGTCCTCCAGGCAGCGGCGGAGGAGATAGCGCCCCTTGCCGAAGCCGATCTCCACCTCCCACTCCCCCGCTCCCGGCATTGTCTCCGGGACGAGGACGTCCAGCGGGAGAGGGGCCGGGAAGTCGGAGAGCGAACGGTCGCCGTCGATGGTCGAGACCAGGGCGGGCTGGATCAAAGCAGGTCCTCGCGTCCGCGGGCGGCGAGCTCGGTGACGATCCTCTTGACGTCCTGGGAGCGCTCCTTGGGGCAGACCAGCACGGTGTCGCCGGTCCGCACCACCACCAGGTCCCGGACGCCGACCACGGCGATCGTGCCCGCGTCGGAGAACAGGAGGTTGCCGCTGGAGTCGAGGGCGATCCGCTCGCCGCGGCCGGTGTTGCCGGAGGCGTCCCGCGGCAGGATCTCGTCGAGGGCGGCCCAGGAGCCGAGGTCGCTCCAGCCGCAGTCCAGCGGCAGCGTCGAGATGTCCGACAGCTTCTCCATGACCGCGTAGTCGATGGAGTCGGAGGGGAGGCGGGCGTAGGTCTCGTCGAGCCGCTCCGGCGCCGCGGCGATCTCCTCGAGGCCGCGGGCGAGCTCCGGCTGGAGGTCGGCCAGGACGCGGAGCAGGGTGGCCCCCCGGAAGACGAAGATGCCGGCGTTCCACAGGTAGTTGCCCGAGGAGACGAAGCGGGCGGCGGCCTCGGCATCGGGCTTCTCGACGAAACGGCGGAGGCGGCGCACGCCCTCCGGCCCGTCGACGTCCCCGGCGGGCTCCAGCTCGAGGTACCCGTAGCCGGTCTCGGCCCAGCGCGGGGTGACGCCGAGGGTCATGACGCGGTCCTCGCGCTCGACGACCTCGCGGGCGCGCTCCAGGGTGTCACGGAAGGCGGCGGGGTCGCCGAAGCGGTGATCGGCGGGGAGCACCGCGACGACGCCGCGCCGCGCCTCCTCCGGCATGGAGCGCACCGACCAGCCGATGGCGGGGGCGGTGTTGCGCCCCTCGGGCTCGAGGAGGATCTGCGCCGCCGGCACCTCGGGCAGCTCGCGGCGGACCTCGTCGGCGAGCGCCCGGGTGGTGCACACCCAGACGGCCGAAGGAGGCACGAGGGGCTGGAGGCGGTCGACGGTATCGCGCAGCAGGCTGCGCTCGCCCTCCAGGGCCAGGAGCTGCTTGGGCCGCCGTTTGCGGGAGAGCGGCCAGAAGCGGGTGCCGCTGCCGCCAGCGAGGATCAGTGCTTGCATGAGAGAACCCTCTTTCGCATCCGCGGGAGTATATCCGGCAGGTCCCGGGCTGTCGCCCCTGGCCCCCTCCTGCGGCTCGTTGCCTGGGAAACGACCTTTTTTGTCACGCCGGACCCTACGGCGGGAACATTACTTATGAGGTCTTCCCCGGTCCGGGGCCGTTCGGACCGGATTCTTTTGTTTTCCGAAGTGAGGTCGTACGATGAAAATTCACCCGAACGAGGAGGCTCTGCAGGATCTCTTCAGACAACAGGATCGTGGGACGCTTCGCATGCTGGAGCACGTGCTGGGGTGTCCGGAATGCCGGGAACGGGCGCAGGGGGTGCTGGCGAGTTGGCGGCATTCAGGAGCCGGCAAGCTGCTGAAGCTGCCGGCGGCGGCCCCGGACTACGATCGGGCCCTCGACAATGCGACGAGAGGCCTTCTGGCGCGGACGATCTGCATCGAGCGGGAAAGGGCGGAGGCCAGGGCGCTCCTTCCCACATTGGAGAGCTGTCCACCCGAGCGAAGAAAGCTCCTGTTGCTCAACAGCGCGCGCTATCAGACGTGGGGAATGCTGGAGCTTCTGCTCGAGCAGAGCCGGACGGCCGACTTCCAGGACTCTCAGCGGATCGAGCACCTTTCGGAGCTGGCGCTGGTCCTGGCGGACCAACTCCGCCCTGAGTCGTATGGGGAGCCCAGCCTGGAGGACATGCGTGCCCGTGCCTGGTCCTACATCGGCAACGCACGGCGGCTCCAATTCGACTTCAAGGGCGCGGAGGAGGCGTTCGCAACGGCGTTCCATCACCTGCGCCGAGGGACGGGAGACC
Organism: Thermoanaerobaculia bacterium; assembly: GCA_035628695.1. Classification (GTDB taxonomy): domain Bacteria; phylum Acidobacteriota; class Thermoanaerobaculia; order Multivoradales; family UBA5704; genus DASPJI01. The sequence continues at coordinate 3,942 of DASPJI010000509.1, forward strand.
CCGTCGAGCGGGCCCTCCTGCTGAGCTTCAAGGCCTCCCTCTGTAGAGTGCAGGGAAAGAAGTCGCAGGCCGTCCAGCTCATCCACCGCGCCATCGACATCTTCCGCACGGCCGGCGAGTCGCACAAGGCGGGGAAATGCCTGGTCCAACTCGCCGGCGTTCACCTCAATTCCGGCACTCCGGAAGAGGCCATCCCCTTGCTCTACGAGGCACTGGAGCTGCTCGGCGACTCGGCCGAGCCCCAACTCTCCTTTTTCGCCTGGCACAACCTCATCAGCGGCCTGACCTGCACGGGGCGCTATCTGGAGGCCCAGAGCGCGCTCCGCCGGACCAAAGACCTATACGACCGGGCGTCTCTTCCGTGGGCCGGGGTCCGTCTGAGGTGGATGGAGGGAAAGATCGCCCTGGGCCTGGGCCAGGTTCAGGAGGCTGAGGGGGCCCTCCTCGAAGCCCGGGACGGCTTCCTCGCGGCAGGAGCGGTCTACGAAGCCGCGCAGGTGACGCTCGTGCTGGCAGCGCTCTATCACAAGGAAGGACGGCCAGCCGCGATCCGGCCGCTTGCCGAGGAGATCGCCGGGTTCGTCGACAGGCCGGGGAAAGCCCGAGAGGCACAGGAGGCCCTCGCCCTCTTGCGGACGGCAGAGAGCGGGATCGCCTAGCCGCGGGCTGAAACGCCGTCGGACCGGTGGTCTATCCCGCCCGCCAGGCATGACAGACCACCGGACCGACGAGACAGACCAGCGGAGCGGGGGAACGCTCGCCCGGCTGGGCGGTCCATCCGCGGAGCCGAAGCCACGCCCCTCTGGACGGATGAACTGGCCTTCCGCCCGGACAGCCCCTCTCTCGGGACCGGAGCCCTGGAGGGTCGAACGGAGGAAACCAGGCTCCGGGCCGCCGTTCCATCCTGCGGACCGGCGTTCGATCCCCAGCGGATGGATGGAACGAGCCAACGGAGTGGTGAGGCACTCCGCCTCACCGATGAACCTGACCTCCGGACGAACGGGGCATCCAGCCGAGCCAACGCCACGGCCTACCGGGATGGCAAGACGACCCGCCGGGCCGCGGCCCTCTCCTCCGGCCGGATAGGCCAACCAGCGGAGCCGATGAAGCGACCCGCCCGACCGAGAACCTCGAGGTCCGGAGGGATGAGCCCCTCCGCCGGAGGCATGAAGCAAGCCTCTGCGCTGATGAGCCGTTGGGACGGCTCGACAGGCGGAAGAGCCCGCTCTAGTGCTCCAGGTCTCCCTTGCCGGCAAGGACGCGGGACTCCAGCCAGGAGACCCTCACGAGGTCGTTCCGATTCTCCTGCGCCGCCGCCAGCATCTAGACGGAAGCAGCAGCTTCTCCGCCTGAACGGCGATGAGGGTTTCGCGGTGAATCTTCCGTCACTCTATGCTGTAGAATCCGCGTCTTCAAGGAAGGAAAAAGTCTTGACACTCAAGCTCGTTCACCCGCTCCTGGCAGCCACTCTCGGAATCCTTATGGCCTTCCCCGTCACCCCTGCCATTTGGCGAGACCTCTGTCACGGTGAAAGGGACCCATAGGGGCGAGATCACCAGCTTCGATTCAGCCGACTCCAGCTATACCTGGATCATTCAGGGAACTCTTCAAGAGAAGGCAAACTTGGATGCGAGCCGGACTCTTGCACGCCCATTGTGATCAACCTCGACGGGAAAGGCTTCCGCTTTACTAGCCTCGAGGAGGGTGTTCGCTTCGACATCGACGCGGATGGTGAGCTTGAGCGCCTGGCTTGGACGGCGCCCAATGGACGCGATGCGTTCCTGGTGCTGGACCGCAACGGCAACGGCCGCATTGATGACGGAGCAGAGCTGTTCGGCGGGGCTACTCCACAGCCGGCGTCAGAGGAGCCCAACGGCTTCGCGACCCTGGCGGTGTTCGATGAGGCGGCTTCCGGTGGCAATGGGGACGGCGTGATCTCCGTGTCAGACGCCGTGTATGAGCGGCTCGGGCTATGGATCGATTCGAACCATGATGCGGTGTCGCAACCCTACGAGGTGACGCCCCTATCCTCAGAGGGGATTCAGGCCATCGATCTGACGCCTGTGGTCTCCCAGCGGCGCGACCGGCATGGCAACCGCTCGAAGTGGGCGAGCCATGTGCTCTTCCTGCACAGCCTGCGTCTCGCGGCGGTGGACGTCATCTTTCTCGCCGAGTAGAGCTGCCCTCGTCATCCTGCCAGGGTATCCAGCTTCAGCCCCGGCTCGCTCCGGGCGCGCTGTAGGTAGGTCAAGAGCTGGCGGACTGCCTCGCGGGTGACGGTCTCCCGCTCGGCGGCTTTGTGGAAGAGCTGAACGGCGGCGAGGGTTTCGCGGTGAACCTTCTGGGCCTGGAAGAGGGTCACCAGCTCGCAGGCCAGGGCCTTCACCTCCGCGGTCCTCCCCTCCAGCAGGTACAGGCCGGCGATCTCCAGGGTGACCAGGGCGGTGTCGTAGGCGATGTTCCGGCGGAGGAACTCCTCCCGCACCGCCTCCAGGTGCCCGAGCGCCTCCTGCGTCCAGCCCAGGCCCGCGGCCACGGTGCGTTGCAGCCAGCGGGCGGGTCTCAGGTTCCCGGCACGCCGGCAAGTGGAGACGGGGCGGCGGGGCGGGTGCCTGCCTGCCGGGCGGCGGCAGGCGGCGCTTGGACCACCTCCCCCTCGGCGATGCGGACCGGCTTGCCGTCGAAGACCTCGCGGCTCAAGAGGGCGAGGGCCTCCGGCAGAGACGGCAGGCCGAGCTTGCGGCGGGCGGCGTCCACCTCGGCGCGCCGCTCGAGAGGGAGCACGACAGGATCACCCTCGGCATCCGGAACGACCTGCGTGCCATATCGCTGCTTTCCGCCGAGGGCGACCTGCAAGGCGTCGTAGAAGGCCGCGAAGACCGGCCCACCTTCCGGCAGATCCTTCAGGTCCTTCTCGACCTTCGGCAACGCCGCGAGCATCAGGAGGACGTTGAGACTGTTCTGGGCCAGAACCGCGGCCTGAGAGGCGGCCGTGACTCCGAACCGGCCGGCGTCGATCCAGCCCACCTCGGCGGTCAGGCGCCGGAGAAAATCGATGTTGTCGGCGTCCACGGCAAGGCGCTGATTCGGGTCCTTGCTCTCGCGGGCCTTTTGGGCATTGAGCGTCCGCTGCTCCAACTCGCTCTGGACCGTTCGTACGCGCTCGGGTGCCAGCGCCTTCACCTTGCCCAGCGGGGCTGGATCGAGGCTCACCGGCTTGGGGATCTCCGACAGCCGCGTGTACTCGCGGCCGCCGCCGTCGCGCTCGATACGGAGCCCTTCGGACCGCAGGGCGACCTTCCAGCTCTCGCCGAAGCCGGACCGGCGCAGGAGCGCTTCCCGCCCCTCCAGGCTCACCAGCCCACGAACGGTAAGACGGCCATCCTCCCAGGTGATCACTTTGTCCTTGGCGAAGCGGACGAGCCCCCTTCCCCCCTTCTCCCGCCAGACGCCTTCGAGCTTTGACGGATCCGAAATCCCGATCTCCACCCCCTGGACCGGCTCCCATTCCGCCGCTTCGAGATCCTCCCAGGGTATGCGCCAGAGGCCGTGCTGAGCCCGGGAAGGGGCGACGTAGAGCCCATCCCATCCCGAAGCCATGGAGGCTCGGCCCGGGATCGGGATAGGCAGCCACATCCGCTCGAGGACGGCGCGGGCGGGATCGAAGCGCTCGAGAGAGACCTGCGAGCCCGCGGTGCCGGAGTCCCCATGGACGAGGAAGTACATACGGCCATCTCGCCCTTCGCTGAGGGCGATGCCCATGGGTCGGGCCGTCATCTCCATGACTTGCGACCGTATACCTTGTTCGGCCAATGCCTTCTGGTAGTTGGCCCCCTGCTGCCGGCGGGCTTCGGCATCCTCGACCTCGTGAACGTCTCCACCGTCGACGACGATCTCCGTGAGGAGGCGGCCCGAAGAGCTGTACTCATGAAACTGGTGCCGGTAGGCAAATGCCGCCCATAGGCGGCCGTCCGTGGTGTTTCCCAGCCGTAGCGCTCTCCGCACATCCAGGGCCATCGGGTCGGGCTCCGCGAGCTTCTCCGCAGTCGCACCGAAGGCATCCCATCGCTGTCCCCGCCAGGTCAGCATCAGCGGAGCCGGTTTC
>DASPJI010000510.1:0-2192 GCA_035628695.1 Thermoanaerobaculia bacterium
GTCCGGCTGGCCGGCGCAGGCGACTGGCAGCGGGGGGGGCAGGGAGGGGGGAGCGCACACGAAGGAGCCGAGCACGGCCAGCCGGACCCGGCGCGCGAGGGGGATACCCTCGCCTACCTCCTTTACACCTCCGGCACCACCGGCCGGCCGAAGGCCGTCATGGTGAGCCAAGCCAACCTCGCCCACACGCTCCGCTCCTCCCAACAGGCTTTCGGCTTCCAGCCGGGCGACCGCGTGCCCTGCCTGGCGGCCTTCTCCTTCGACATCTTCCTCCTGGAGCTGCTGGGGCCGCTCCTCGCCGGCGGCACCGCGGTCCTCTACGGCCTGGGAGTGGACCTCGACCTGCCGCGTCTGGCCTCCGATCTCCCCTCCATGACGCTGCTGCACGCGGTCCCGGCGCTCATGGGCCAGATCGTGGACGAGTTGGATCGCCAGGGGATCCGTCCGGCGGTGCGCCGCGCCTTCGTGGGCGGTGACGCGGTCCCCGCCGAGCTGCTGGCCCGCATGCGTGAGGCCTTCCCCGGGGCGCGGATCACGGTGCTTTACGGTCCCACCGAGGCGACGATCATCACCACCTTCCATGAGGTGGACGGCCGCGAGAGTCGCCCTCTCATCGGCCGGCCGCTGCCGGGCTCCACCGTGGAGCTACGCGACCGCGACGGCAACCTGGTGCCCATCGGCGTGCCCGGCGAGGTCTGGCTGGGTGGTCCGGCGGTGACACGCGGCTACCTGCACCGGCCGGAGCTGACGGCGGAGGTCTTCGTACCGGGCACCGGCGGGCGCTTCTACCGGACCGGTGACCTTGGGCGCCGCCTTGCCGACGGTAACGTGGAGTTCCTGGGCCGGACCGACCATCAGGTCAAGGTGCGGGGCATCCGTATCGAGCCCGGGGAGATCGAGGCGGTGCTGGCGGCCCATCCGGAGGTGCGCGCGGCGGCGGTCCTGGTGCGCAGGAGCGGCGAGGGCGATGCGCGCCTCGTCGCCTGTGTGGTGCCGCGCACCGGCGCGGCCGGCGATCTCCCGGACGAGTTGCGGCAATGGCTCCGCGTCAGGCTGCCCGAGGCCATGGTGCCGGCCGGGTGGGCAGTCCTCGACGCTCTGCCGTTGACGCCGCATGGCAAGGTGGACCGGCGGGCCCTCGCAAGCGCCGAGGCGGAGGAGCCGGTCGGAGGAGCAGCCTGGGCGGCGCCCCGCACCCCCACCGAGGAGCTGCTGGCGGGGCTCTGGGCCGGGCTCCTCGGCCGGGAGCGGGTCGGCCTCCATGACGACTTCTTCGATCTCGGCGGGCACTCTCTGTTGGCCACCCGGCTGGTGACACGGATGGCGGGTGCCTTCGGCGTCGAGATCCCCCTGCGGGCGGTGTTCGAGGCTCCGACCGTAGCGGGGCTGGCGAGGAAGGTGGAGGAGGCCCGCGCCGGTTCCCGGAAGGGCCAGGTGCCGCCGATCCAGCCGGTTTCCCGTGAAGGCGCCCTGCCGCTCTCCTTCGCCCAGGAGCGCCTCTGGTTCCTCGACCGCCTGGAGCCCGACCGGGCGCTCTACAACGTCCCTTTCGCCTTGCGCCTGCGTGGCCCGGTCGAGGCCGTGGCCCTGGAGCGCGGGCTGCGGGAGATCGTGCGGCGCCACGAGGCGTTGCGCACCACCTTCCCGGACACCGGCGGGGAGCCACGGCAGGAGGTCGCGTCGTTCCGGGCGTTCCCGCTGCCGGACGTCGACCTCTCGGCGCTGCCGGAGAGAGAGCGCGAGGCGGAGGCCCGCCGCCGCCTGTTGGAGGAAGGGCGACGCCCCTTTGACCTGGTTCTGGGGCCGCTGCTGCGGGTTCTGCTCATCCGGTTGGGATCGGACGAGGCGCTGCTGCTGGTCAATACCCACCACATCGTCAGCGACGGCTGGTCCATGGGGGTGCTGACCGGTGAGCTGGCGGCTCTGTATGCCAGCTCGCCCCTGCCGGAGCTGCCGGTGCAGTACGCCGACTTCGCGGTCTGGCAGCGGCGGTGGCTGTCGGGCGAGGTGCTGGAGCGGCAGATCGCCTACTGGCGGAAGGAGCTGGCGGGCGCTCCGCCGCTGCTGGAGCTGCCGACCGACCGGCCGCGCCCCGCGCGGCAGAGCGGACGCGGCGGCGACCGGCCGGTGGCGTTGACGCCGGAGCTGGGGCGGGCGGTCCGCTCGCTCGCCCGGCAGGAGGGGGCGACGCC
>DASPJI010000511.1:0-4418 GCA_035628695.1 Thermoanaerobaculia bacterium
CGTCGAGGAAGATCGTCCCCCCGGCGGCGCGCTCGAACCACCCCGGGCTGTCCGCCACCGCGCCGGTGAAGGCGCCGCGAACGTGGCCGAACAGCTCCGAGTCGAGGAGCGTCTCGGGCAGGGCACCGCAGTTGACCGCCACGAACGGCCGCTCGCGCCGCCGGCTGTTGTAGTGGAGGGCGCGGGCGACCAGCTCCTTGCCCGTGCCGCTCTCGCCCAGCACCAGGACCGTGACGTCCGACTCGGCCACCTGGGCCACCAACCGCAGCACCTCCAGGATCTTGGGGTCCTGGCCGAGGATGGAATCGAACTGGTAGCGCTCCCGCAGCTCCCGGGACAGCTCTTCGACCCGGCCGCGGAGGCTCCGCCGCTCGAGGGCGCTGTGGGCAGCTAAGGAGATGAGCTCGGCGAAGCTCGCGACCAGTGCGCAGGTCTCAGGGGTAAAGACCCCCATGGCGCTACGGTTGTCCAGGTAGACCAGGCCGAAGATCCGCCCGCCATGCCGGATGGGCAGGCAGATGACGGAGAGGATTTGGAGGCGCAGGACGCTCCGCCTCGAGCCGAAGGACGGGTCGGCGAGCACGTTGGGGCTCCAGAACGGCGTGCCCTCGGAGCGCACTTTGCCGAGGATCGAGCGGCTGACCTCGAACTCGGGCCGCTCGATGTCCTGGCGGGCGAGGTTCCGGGCCTCCTCGAACAGCGGCTCGCTGTCCTCCCCGAAGAGCAGGATCATGCCGCGCTCGGCACCGCACAGCTCGACGACGCCGTCGAGCGCCACCGTCAGCACGCGATCCACGTCGGTTTCGGCCAGCACCCGCTTGCCGATCTCCAGCAGGCGTTCCAGCACGTCATGTCCCCCTTTGCCGGCAAGGATACCGCCGTTGCGGGTGTGATCACCATACCTATGGTTTTCACACCCCAAGGCCGGGCGCTCCAATACCTTCAACAGATGCTGCCGTCCCGCTACAAGACTCTATAGATCAATGACTTGCCTCTCTTTCCTGCCACGCTGTCGAGGTGGGCACCGCCCTTGCCCTTTCAGGGGTCGACGGAAAAACCCATCAGGAAAAGGAGATATCACCATGAACATTCGGAAGGCCCTGCAGGCGTCGGCGTTTGGTCTCACCCTGATCGTTCTGGCGACCGGCGCGGCCGGGGCACAGTGCACGACAGGCCTCTTCTACGCGGACCTCAAGGCCAACTTCGCCACTCAGTTCATTCCAGGGGTGGTCGACCTGATCTCGCCCCTGATCGCCAGCACCGCGCAAGGGTGCGCCGGCTGGCAGGAGGGGGTGGTGCGGATCCGCATCCCGAACAACTGCACGGCGGCCATTGTCCTGGCCGAGTACGAGGGGCTGCCGCAGGGGTACACCCTGAACCTGGGGGACTCGCCGACCAACGACGCCCATGGGGGTGACGGCGGCAGCACGGCCAACGACGCCGAGCTCTGGGTGCACCAGGAAAACATGTCCGTCGCCAACGGTTCGGGCATCGCCAGCTCCCCTACGCTCGACAACCCGCTGATCTCGCAGCACCTGGCCCTGACCGACAGCGCGCTGAAGCTGGTGGTGAAGCACCAGTACCTGAGCTGGGGCCAGCCGTTCGGCTTTCTCCAGACGCCGTCGAGCCAGAACCTCTTCGCCATCCCGGACCCCGATCCCGCGGTCGCCCAGGCGGACAAGCGCGCGATCTATCTCGGGATGAACCGGGTGATCCAGGACAACTCCCGGAACGGCTGCGGCCTGCGCCGCGTGCTCGTCAAGTTCCAGTAAGACATCCGCGCCCCTGCCCGGCCTCCACACCGTCCGGCGCTTCTCCCCTGGGGCGCCGGCGGTCTTTTTCTTAGTACGATCCACCCATGCCGGCCCGGACCCTGCCCATCGCCCTCCTCGGAATCCTCCTCGGCCTCTCCTGCTGCGCTGGAAAGGTGGAGGAGACCCAGCCAGCCGAGACGCAGGCAGTTCCGAGGGCCGAAGCCGAGGTCCGAAGCGGACGCGTGCGGCTCCTGGTGCCGGCGGGGGAGGGGAGCCGGCCCGAGTACGCGCGGCTGGCCGCGGAGCTGGACCGCGCCGCTGGCGAGATGGTGCGGCGGGTCGGCGGGGCGCCGGATGAATCTCCTCTGACCGTCCTTATAGAAGGGGATCACGTCGCCCAGGCGCGGAGCGCAGGGGACATCGGCGAGGCGGTGCCCGGCCCGCGGGCCGATCTCCATCTGGTGTGGCACCCGGACGACCTGCCGGCCTACCGGTTCGCACTGGCCCGGGTGCTCGTCGCCCGGGCCGGGATCGGCAAGCAGTTGCCCCCCTGGTTCGAGCGGGGCGCGGCCCTGTGGCTCTCGCGCGACTGGTACGGCCGGACCTACTCCGACTGGCTGCCGCTCCTCGCCAGGGCCCGGGTGCTCCCCGAGCCGGAGCAACTCCTCCTCGCCGCCTACGCTCCATGGCCGCGCGACGCCTCGACGCTCCTCTGGACCCCGGCCGCCGCCGCTGTGGTGGAGAGGCTCCCCGGCGCCACGGTCGCCGAGAAGCTCCGCGAGATCCCCATGCGGGAGCGGGTGGCGGCGACACTGAACGCACTGACCAAAGCCTCCAATGTAGGAAAGGGGGCAAGCCCCTCCCCTACAAGAAAGCCCGAGATGCCCTCCGCTTTCATGAAGGGCGTCTCCCTCGCCATGCTCAACCGAGTGGAGGAGGGCTACCACGCTCCCGCGGTCGACCGGCAGCTCGAGCGGCTCCACAGCCTGGGGGCGAACGCGGTCTCCCTGATGCCCTTCGCCGGACAGGCGGCGGTCGACCGGCCGGAGATGCGGTACCTCAGCCGCCATCCGGCGAGCGAGACCGACATCGGCCTGATCCACGCCGCCCGCCGTGCCCGGGCGCGGGGGTTCCTCATCCTCTGGAAGCCGCACCTCTGGGTTCGCGGGTCGTGGACGGGCGAGATCGCGATGAAGAGTGAGGCGGACTGGGTGCTCTGGTGGAAAGGGTATCGCCGCTATGTTCTGCACCACGCCCTCCTCGCCCGCTGGGCCGGGGCCGACCTCTTCAGCGTCGGCGTCGAGCTGTCGAAGACTCTGGGCCGGGAACGCGAGTGGCGCGAGCTGATCGCCGACGTCCGTCTCTTCTTCCCCGGGCCGGTCACCTATTCGGCCAACTGGTACGGAGATCTCGAGAGCGCGCCCTTCTGGGACTCCCTGGACGTGATCGGCGTCGACGCCTACTTTCCCCTCTCGGCCTCGCCGGAGGCCAAACGCGCCGACCTCGAGGCCGGAGCGCGGCAGATCGCCCAGCGGCTGGAAGCGACGTGGCGCCGGCACCGCAAGCCGGTGCTCCTCACCGAGGTGGGTTTCCCCGCCCACCGCGGCGCCTGGATCGAGCCGCACACCGAGGGGGGCGAGTACTCGGAAGCCGACCAGGCTCTTGCCTACCAGGCGCTCTTCAAGGGACTCGGCCGCCCCTCGTGGCTTGCCGGTACCTTCCTCTGGAAAGCCTTCAGCGGCGAAGGGGGCGACCGCGGAAGCGCCGATTTCCGGTTCCTGGGGCGGCAGGCCGAGGCGGCGGTTCGGGAGTATTATTCGGGCAGGAGGCTCCCATGAGCGTACCCAAACCAATCGGGCGTGCCGCGACCGTGACAGCCCTGCTCTTCGTCGCGGCCTGCTTGTTCATCGACGCCGGTACGTTCCACATGATGCCCGGGATAGGTCCTTGCCTGAGCGGGTTGGGAGTGTTGCTCCTACCGCTCGGCGTGGGGATCGCTGCCGCTCCCATCGAGGGGCTCCTCTCGTTGGCCCTGGTCATTCGGGCTGTCTATGTAGCGTTCCGGCGGCGCCCCGTGCGTATCGTAGAAAAGCCTGGAAACCCATGAGCGCTCCGCGGCGGTTTCCGAAGGACATCGTGGCCGCGATCCAGAAAACAGCCAGGTGCTGGGCATCCGCGCCGGCACCGGGCCGCACCGGATTTCATTGTTGAGCCGGGGAGCTGATGGATAGGATCGCTAGCAGTGTCACGGGGCGGGCACGGACCTTGCGGCATAATAGGCCGTCATGAGCGACGACTTGCTGGAGACCGCGGTGGCCGCGGCGCGCGCGGGCTCGGAGGTGGTGAAGCGCTATTTCCGTGACGCGGCGCTGCAGGTGGACCGCAAGGGGCAGAACGACTTCGTCACGCAGGCCGACCGGGAGAGCGAGACGGCGGTGCTGGGCGAGATCCGCCGGCGCTTCCCGGACCATCGCATCCTGGCCGAGGAGGGGGGCGGGGCCGGCGTGGGCCAGGGCAGCGAATATCAATGGCTCATCGATCCGCTCGACGGGACGACCAACTTCATGCAGGGGCTTCCCGTCTATTGCGTCTCCGTGGCCTGCCGCCGGGGCGACGAGCTGGTGGTGGGGGTGATCGACGACCCCGAGGGGGGCAACGTCTTCA
>DASPJI010000512.1:0-4433 GCA_035628695.1 Thermoanaerobaculia bacterium
CGAGCTGCAGGAAGCTCTCGGAGAAAGCGTTGGAACGGCTGGACGGACGGGGGGTGTTACCCTCTTCAGAGTTGCGCATGGGATATCGCTCCTTTGCGTGACAGGCTCGGATGAGGGCTCCTAACCCCTCATCCGGGCCGCCTGGTTGTGATGCTGCACACCGGCCGGCACCCTGCCGGCCGCTTCGCTTTGTGGCGCCGGGTCCGCGCCGCTCGCCTTCTCTCTCTCCCCGCGATCACCCCCTGTCCGGTCGTGAACTTGTGCTTCCAGGCGGTACTCTATGACGGGCAAGTTGCGAGGTCAAGGGGGAAAATGAAAATCGGCCGATGACCGGCAAAGCTCCGCCGATCGAAGGCAATGCCGTGCCCGTCAACGGCAGACCGCGCCCTGTGACAGGCACCGCGCGGCCGACGACAGGCAAGGTGCGGCCGACGACAGGCCGCACCCTGCCGATGACCGGCCGCGCGATGCCGACGGCCGGCCGAGCCGTGCCGGCGACAGGCCACGCCGTGCCCCGGACGGGCGCCGCGTGGCCCTCCGTTGGCTGGGATCTCCCGAGAATCGGCAGAGCGGGGCCGGCATCCGGGAGATGAGCGCCCCGCTTCGGCAGTGAGCTGCACAGCAACGGCAGCCCTTCCCCCAGGAAACGCAACCCTCCCCCCAGGAACGTCCACCGTCTTTCCGGGTACAGCCTTCCTACCCCGGGGATGAACCCCATCCCCGTGGGTACGGAGTCCGTACCCACGGGTACGAGGCCATCCCCGCGGGTACGGCCGTCCTACCCGCAGGGATGACGATCCTACCCGGGGTACGGCCTTTCTACCCGCGGGGATGACCACGATCTCCCGGGGTACGAAGCTCTTTTCCCGGGGGATGGCAATCGTCTCCCCAGGGATGGCGATCGCTCCAGCGGGTACGGCGACGGTTCTCGCGGGGATGTCGATCGTCCTCACGAGATCGCGACCCTTTCCAGGGGGGATGACGAACGTTTCACAGGAGATGACGATCGTTTCGAGAGGGACAGCGACAGCCAGCCCCAGGTTCCCGAGGACGCCTGGGAAGGGGGCTTCTTCCCCCCCTGGGCGGGTGCGTGGTAGGGAGTGGGGGAGGATCGAGGAGGGGGGTTTTCCACCACCTGCCAAGACCCGGACGCCGGATCTCGGCACCGGCGTTCCTCAGCCGCGAAGCGGCGCAGGCCTAGAGCCTGGCATTTCAATGCCAGGTACGCCCCCCCAACCCTCCCAGCCCTGAAAGGCCGCAGGGGCCGCCCCCGGACCGCGAGCTGCCTGCGTCCCTTCGGGACTTTGGAATCAATGGGTTGCGTCTACCTGGCATTGAAATGCCAGGCTCTACGCCGGCGCCGCTTCGCGGCTGGATGGGCCCCCCCGAGGTCTCTCAAGGCGGAGAGACTTCAGGAGATTCGGGGGCGAACTGGGCAAACAACTCGGCCAGTTGGCGCGTGTAGGGGTGATCGGGACCGAGTTGCTTCTGGTAGACGGTGTAGGCGTGGACCAGCAGTTCCACCCCCTGCTTAATCTCGCCTTGCTCAAGCAGGAGTAAACCCAGTCTCTCCTCGGTCATAGCGGTCGAGTAGTGCTCGCGGGTCCCATAGACTTGGGCCTCGATCTCAAGAACCTTCTCCAGCCTCTCGCGGGCTCCCGTCAGATCTCCCTGCGCTTGGAGAACCCCCGCCAACTCGTGAAGCGACGCTGCCACGTCATGGTGAGCCTCCGTCCCGAACACCTGCGCCTTGATCGCCAGAGATCTCTCCAGTTCCTCCCGCGCTCCCGACAGATCGCCCTGCGCTTGGAGAACCCGCGCCAACTCGTGCAGCGACGCCGCCACGTCAGGGTGAACCTCAGTCCCGAACACCTGCGCCTGGATCGCCAGAGACCTCTCCAGCCTCTCCCGCGCTCCCGACAGATCTCCCTGCGCCTGGAGAATCCCCGCCAACTGGTGCAGCGACGCCGCCACGGATGGATCAGCCTCCGTCCCTAAAACCTCTGCCTTGATCGCCAGTGACCTCTCCAGCCTCTCCCGAGCTCCGGCCAAATCTCCCTGCGCTCGGAGAACCCGCGCCAACTCGTGCAGCGACGCCGCTACCTCTGGGTGAACATCCGTGCCATAGAGGTTTTCCTGGTGCTCCACACAGCGCATCAGGTATTGGGCATTCGAAGCTTTCCCTGTTGGTTGCATAGAGCGCCCAACTGAGCGAAGACGAAGCCTTTGTCCTCCCTCGCTACCAGCTCTAAGGCGCGGAGCAACGTCCCTTCTGCTTCGGGCTCTAACAACCCGGCAGAAATCTGTAACTGGACCTTGAAGGTCAGCGCCTTCCCCAAAGCCCCTCCGGTCGGGCCAGCCGCGAGAACCCGCTCCGCCCAACCAAGCGCTTCCTGGTAGCGGCCGGCGTGACGGAGGCTCAGGATCAGCAGGCGGGCCGTGGGCCACGCGCGGTCCGCCTCCCCCGCCGCGAGGAAGTGCTCAACCGCCCGAGTCCGCCAATAGTCGGTGCTCTCCGCTTCGAATCTCTTCTCGAGCCACTCGGCCAACAAGAGATGAGCCTTCTTCGGCTCGCCACTCCATCGACTCAGAGCTTCTTCGGCGACCAACCGGTGCGGTGCCCACCAGACCTCTTTTTCGAAAGGCGGCTGGAAAGGGCTCAACAGCCCAGCCTCAAAAAGCCGATCATCGGTGTCACTCTCGAGAGCCAGCGCCTGAATCGCCTGCCAGGGAACAGGAGCCGTCAGCACCGAGCACCGCCCGAGGTGTTCCTGGGCAGCCGGCGGGAGCGACTCCCAGAGCTTGCCGAGAAGAAGATCGCTGTCGACCTTCTTCTCAGTCTCGGGCAGGATAGGCTCCAGGATCTCCTCCCGCCAGCGCCCCCCTGCGTACTGCCCGCCGGGAGGAACGATGTCCTCCTCCTTCGCCCGCGCCAGCGCCTCCAGGTACTCCACCGTCCTGGGGTGACCCTCCACCTTCTCTGCCACCCAGGCACGGTCGGCTAAAGGCATCCTTCCCAGCGTGGGCATCCACGAAAGAAGGCGGACGACCTCGTAGCGGCTCATCTCCGGGAGAGGCAAGACGGCTCTGGAGGGCGTCCCCTCGGGCTGGTAGCGCGACGAAGCCAGGATGCCAAAGGCTTCACCCCCCTCCGCTGCCTCAACCAGGTACTGCCAGAATTGGGCAAACCCCTGATCGCGCCAGCGCCCCACCTCGCCCTCCCCCACCCGGGCCTGAAGGCTTTCGGCGTCATCCAGATAGACGAGCAGGCCCTCTTCGATCTGCGCGAGGGTAACCAGCGCCCGTGCCAATGCCTCGGCGGTGAGGCCTTCCTTCTGAAGACCGGCCAGCACCTGGCTCCATCCCTGATCCGAGCGCGCCGCCTGGACCTCCTGCCAGAGGGCGGCGACCGGATCCGGCTGGGTCCCTGCGTAGCGGCCATCGAGGGCGAGGACACGGGTGCCGGGCCTCAACGTCTCGGCCAGGACCGGAGCCACTTCGGCGCAGAGGGTGGTCTTCCCCAAACCACCCAGACCCTGAACCACCAGCAGGCGCTGCCCCTTCTTCCACCTCCGGATCGCCTCCGCCCGCTCGCGACGCCGGCCCACGAAGCCGAAGCGGAGACGCTGGACGCCAACGATCCCGTGCTCGACCCGCTGGCTGCCGCCGGCTTGGTCCAGACGCTCGAAGATCCGCTTCCTCTCTTCCTGGGGCAGGTCTACGGTGGCGCCGCCCGAGGCCGGGGGCAAGGTGGTGGCATGGTCTGGGCCTCGGTGATAGAGGGCGAGCTGCGCCCAACCCAGCGGGTAGACATGGGTGGCGCGCCCGGCGTCCCGAAGCGGCTCGGCGGAGATCCGGCGCGCCTGGCGAAGGGCTTCCCAGGCGGTGCGCCCGCGGCCCAGGGCGGCGTAGAAGGCAGAGGCGGCGCGGGTGGCCTGACGGTCCTGGACCGGGCCGAAGTAGGCGACCACCTGGGGGAAGCCAGCGCGGTGGAGGGAGGCGGCGGTGGAGGGGGCGGTCCGGTCCACTGCGGCGTGATCCACCATCCGCTCGCCGGGATGGGACTCCGCGGCGGCCGGCTCCGCCGTGGTGCCGTGGCAGGCGGAGAGATAGATGAGCCGCGGCAGGGGTCCGGTCTCCCGGAAGCGTCGAATCAGCTCGGTCACGTCCACGGGATCGGAGAGGGCCTCCTCGTCCTCGAAGAGCAGCTCGCCCGGGCGGCCGTGGCCGGTGAAGTGGACGACCGGCGGCCTGTGGCGCTCCACGGCCCCGGCGAGGTCGTCCAGTATCCCCCGGTCGGTGATGAGCAGCCGCTTCTCCTGCTTCTTCTCCCCGAGCGCCCGCCAGAGGAGGTACATCTCCTCCTCGTGATCGAACGGCCCGGCGTCCACCGGCGCCGCCACCGTGGCGACGATGGAGAGCGGCCGGTCCGG
>DASPJI010000513.1:0-11061 GCA_035628695.1 Thermoanaerobaculia bacterium
CCAGCAGCCGGAACGGCCACAGGGGGATGGCGAAGGGCGAGTGCCAGAGCTCCATGCGGAGGAACGGGCCGAAGCCGAGCCGCCGCGCCGGATTCGCCGCGAGGGCCTGGTTGAGGTGCCGCTGCTGCACCAGGGCGAGGCCGGCGAGGGTGGCGGTCAACAGCGCCACCAACACCCCGGCACCGGTGGCGCCGAGCTGCCGGAGGTGGTCGAGGAGCCAGGCCACTCCCGGCCAGAAGAGGTCGGCCGGAAGGGTGACCAGAGCCCGCAGGACGTCGAGGATGTTGGTGCTGGTCATGGCTCAGCCCTTTCCGTTGCGCTGCAGAACGGCGGCGGCGAGGTCGGCGCCCACCGCCTCGAAGCCGGTGAGGGGGTTCATCGCCGGGCCGAGCGCCCGCGGCTCGTGGGACAGCGGGAACATCCGGTCGTCCGGCAGCGCCACCCGGTTGTGGAACGACTCGAACCGCCGCAGGTTGCGCAGGCTGTGGACGCGGACCCCCTGGACCAGGGAGAGCATGTACGCCGCGTTGGGCCGCGTGCGGGCGAGGTGGACCTCCATGGTGTCGGTGATGGGGAACTGGCGGCCGTACCGCTGCCGCGCGGCGCGGAACAGGGCCTGGAGCCCCTCGTGAATGACCAGTGTGGCGTCGGCGAGGACCAGGACATTGTCCGGGTCGAGCCCCTCGTACCCCTTGAAGCCGGCGCCGAAGCCCAGGTTCGAGTAGTTCCGGGCGATGAACCGCATGAGCCGCTCCCCCACCTCGTCGGCGAAGAAGTGCTGGTCCGAGACCGCCTCGCTCACCAGGTCCTCGAACATGTCCCGGCCGTGCTGGAGGAGGCGCCCGCCGTCCGCCAGGCAGGCCTCCTCGCGCCAGGGGCCGAAGCCCCCCGCGGCCTCGATGAAGCCGGGGACCTGCCGGTACAGGCTCTGCCCCACCCGCCGCGCGTAATAGCCGGCGAGCTTCTCCGCGTCGATGAGACGGTCCGTGGCGTCTCCAGTCCGCCGCTCGAAGAGGCCGCGCAGGCTCTCGCGCCTGCCGCCGGCCGCCCCCAGGGTGACGCGCACCCCCAGGTCTTCGGCCTGGCGCATGAGGATCTCCGCCTGAACGTCGACGCTGCGCGCCAGCCGGTGCCCCAGGCGGGCGTCGGCGACGGCGCGCTCCAGCACCGACAGGGCGAAGCCGCGGGCGGCGACGGCGGCGGTCAGCTCCAGCCGGCTCTCCAGGAACGAGCGGACCGACACCCGGGTCTCGCGCTCGGGCGGCTGGCCGGCTCCCCAGAGGAGGCCGTGCACCTCGTCCGCCAACCGCTCCACGGCCGCCTCCAGAAGGGCCAGCCGGCGGCGCATGTGCCAGCGCAGCAGCGCCCGCACCGGCAGCCAGAGGGCGAGCCCGCCCACGATGGCGCCGCCGGGCCCGAGGAGCAGCTCGATGAGGTTGGGCCGCAGGTGGAGGTCCAGCAGGTAGGCCGCCCCGTGCGCCAGGGGGGCCCCCAGGACGAGGCTCAGCGCCGCCCAGAGCGCCAGGCCGAAGCGCACCGGGTCGAGGTCGGGCTTGCGCGCGGCGGCGGCCTCGATGCCCTCGCGGACGGCTTTCAGCGGCCTCAGATCGGGCACGCCGTGCCGCTCGCAGAGGGCCTCCTTCTCCCGCCGCCGCGCCTCGCGCTTCTGGAACGAGTCGCGGGTGGTGCTCTTGAGGCCCTGGAAGCTCGCCAGCGCCGCGGTGAGGCCGCCGGCGCCGGCGTTCTCCTGCACCAGGGCGTCGCTGTAGTCGCGCACCTGCGTCACCGTCTTGCCCATCAGGCGGGAGGTCTTGAGGCGCAGCTCGTCGACGAGGTCGTCCACCCGCCCCTGGCGGCCGGTGAGCTCGCTCCAGCGCGCCCAGACCTTGGCCTTGAGCGACTCCCCGAAGCGCTCGTCGAAGGCCTGGAGGACCTCGCGGTAGGAGGTGGCCTCGCTCAGGTCCAGGCGGGCCCGAACTTCAGAGGCGAGGTTCTGGGCCGCATCGCGCGTCACCTCGCCCAGGACCTTGCGCGGCTTGTCGGCCAGCTCGTCGAGGTCCTTGGGCTCGAACGGCTCGGGAGGCTCGACGTCGGTGGGCTCCCCCTCCTTGAGCTGGGCGAGGCACTCCCGCGCCAGGCGGTTGGCCAGGTACTCGCGGCAGCGCAGGGCCGGGAAGTCGATCTCGTAGCAGGAGAACGACGAGAACAGGTCGCCGCCGCCCGCGGCCGTGGAGGTCTGCCGCAGCCAGGAGTCGGCGCTCAGGTCGTTGCGGGTCTGGAAGGCGATGAAGTCCCGCGTCTGGCGCAGGGCGTCGGCCAGGCTGAGGGCCGCGGTGTCGCTCACCCGGCTGTTGACGAAGATCTGATGGACGCAGCGCCGGCCCGGAGGCAGCACGCACTCCACCCAGCGGCGGATGCCGTGCACGGCGTCGATGATGGCCGCCTCTTCGCAGCGGCTGAGCTCCAGCCCGGCCCCCTGGAAGGGATCGGCGGGATGGGGCATCCAGAGGATGGGCGTGACACAGAGGCAGCGGTCGAACCCTTCGCGGTAGGACTCGAAGATGGGGGTGAAGGCGCGCAGCAGCTCGGCATGGATCTCGCGCAGCACCGGGCGCATGGCCTCGCGGGTGAAGGCCTCGCTCATGTCGCCCACCACGAAGACGGTGAGGCGCGGCGGCCGCCGGGTGGGCCGGTTGCGGTAGCGGGTGAGGAAGGTGAAGTCGAAGAGCTGCCGCACCTGTTGGTTGAGCTTCAGTCGCAGGTTGCGCAGCCCCTTGTGCTCGGCGCACCCGGGCTCCGCCGTCTCGAGGGGGACGGTGAGGTGCTCGGTCTCCAGGAGCGGCCGGCGCCAGCGGCGCCACTGCGCCGGATCGCCGAGCCCCAGGTCGGTCAGGCGGTCCTCCAGCAGCCGGAGGGGCGAGGAGTCCTTTTCGCGCGTCCCCACCTCCAGGCCGGCGAGGAAGTCGCTGGGCAGGGTCGGCAGCTCCGTCTCCGCCGCCGAGGGGGAACGGTCAGGGACCGCCTGCACGCCCGCTCCGTTGTCGGTGAGGGGCCGCACCAGGATCTCCCCCAGCACCTCGAGCGTCTGTTGCAGCGCCTCGCTCAGCTCGTCGCGCTGGCGTGTCTTCTCCAGCACGTTGATGTTCGGCTCCGCCACCCGCTCGCGCTGCAGGTCCACCCAGAGCCGCACCAGGCCGCGGTGGAGGTGGTCGCCCAGCTCCCGCAGACGCCGGTCCAGGAGGGCGGCGGCGGTCTCCTGCGGGCTGCCGTCCATCCCTTCGCCACCGGAGCCCTCCCGGCCGTCGTGATCGAAGAGGCCGAGCTGCGGCGGTGACAGCGGCTCCAGCTCGAACACCTCGCCCTCCGTCCGGCCACCGCTGCTGGCCCAGCCGGTGTTGGCCCAGTCGCGGTCCAGGAGGTCGACGGGGTCGAGCGGAGAGCCCACGTCCGAGGGCAGACGGACAAAGGGGAACGGCACCACGATCTCCGCCGGCGACGGCTCCCGCTCCTCTCCCGGGCCGGGGGGCTCCCCCGCCTCGTTCGGGCTGACCTCGATCCGCTGCGGCAGGCGCGGCTCGCCGGCCGCCGGCCGTTCGCGCGTATCGAGCCAGCCCCAGGGGGCCGGGTCGCGGCCGTCAAGATAGGCACGGCAGCGGTCGAGGCAAGCCAGCAGAGCCCACGGGCTGTGCCCCTGCTTGACCCGGTTGAGCACGGGGGTGACGAAGAGATCCACCTCCTGGAGCCGCTGGGCCAGGTGGCGCAGCCGCTCGGCAGCCACCACCGGGTCCGGGCTGAGCTTGACCCATTCGAAGTAGCGGCGGCGCACCAGACGCTTGCGGACGCCGTCCTCGTCACGCTCCTCGATCTCGACGGCGCCGGTGTCCCGGGGGAGGGCGAGTTGGTAGCTGCCGTCGCGGAAGCGCACCAGACCGAGGGAGCGCAGGATCGCCAGGTCCACCGCCAGCGACGGCAGGTCGCTGTCCCCCAGATAGCCGGCGATATGCACTGCGTCGTGCTCATGACGCCGCCAGCCGTCCTCGGCGCCGTCCGGCAGGACGGCGAGGAGCCGCAGGTTGTCCAGCGAAACGTCGGCGCCGGACAACCGCAGTCCCATCCAGTCCTCGCCCAGACGCTCCAGGGCGGCGAGCCCGAAGCGCCCTACGCCGACGACGATGGCCGGAGCCGGGAAGACGAGGCTCAAGGCTCAGCTCCCGGCCGGCGCGTCATCCAGAGTGGCAGCCGGCGGCGCCGGGGCGGTGACCGCGGGCGACATCGGTGGGATGGCCGACGCCTCCGGCGACGGCTGCCCGTCGTGATCCCTGCCGGCGGCCTCGTGCCCGGTCTTCTGCGGCCGAATGGGGTTGTTGCGCAGCCGTTCCAGGAGTACCGTGAGCTTCTTCTCATCCAAGGGCCGGAAGAGGTCCTGGAAGCTCCTGGAGACCGCACCGGGACGGTCGGGGTCCTCCAGGGCGCTCCACACCTCGGTGAAGGTGGCCAGGATCTTGAGGCTCTGGTCGAGGCTGCGCTGGGCCTCCTCCTGACTCAGATTGGCCGAGTTGAAGCCGATGTCCTCCCCCAGGGTCCGCTGCTCGACGCTGAAATTGCTCAGCTTGTCGTACAGCTCGTCCAGCGCTTCGCGCAGGCGCTGATAGGCATCGGAGTAGTCCTTGAGCTTCTCCTGTTGGGTGGGAGTGCGGTTGGACCCGTACTTGTTGCGCAGCTCGTCGTGATTCTTGCGCCACTGGAACGGAAGCTGTACGACCTGTGACAGGACCTCGGGCGCGAGCCCGTCGCGCACCGCACGCAGCATCTGCTGGTAGGGCAGGTACTTCACCATCTCCGACTCCAGCACCTCGGGCAGCCGCTGAATGGACTCGGCCAGCGTCTCGCCCAGGACCGTCAGTTCATCCTCGACCGGAGCGCCGTTGCCCGGCCGCTCCTCTTGCACCGGGTCGACGAGGCAGTACTTGCCCCCGTGCCGCACGATGAAGCTCGCCCGGCCGCCGGGGTGAGGCGTAGTGAGCAACGACGCGAAGTTGATGACGTGGCTGCGCAGAAGCTCCTGGCGGTGGTTCTCCTGGGCGCTGTCGGGGTCGAGGTCGGGGAGCGAATTTTCCCAGTTGTGATCGATGTGCAGAACCTTCGGCCGCTTCGCCAGGTTCCGGAACCGCTCATATTCCGACTTCATCTCCTTCATGCGGCCGAAGACGTAGAGCGGCACGTTGAGCACGGCGCGATAGAAGACGATCTCCTTGGGGTTGTTCCAGCCGGTGGTCAGCCAGGTGAGATTGGGGTCGGCGCTGCGGATGGCGGTCTCGATGGTGCCGCTCTTGAAGTCCTCGTCGATGGCGGCGACGAAGACGTTGTCGGGCCGCACGCCGCCGTGCTGGTCGCGCCCCTCTTCATAAACGCAGAGCAGTGACGCCTTCTCCTTGACCAGGCGCTTGATCTTGTCGCGCAGGTAGTCCTTGTAGCGGTCCTCCTTGAGATCGATCTGCTCCTCGGGCGGCAGGTGCCGATAGCGGGAGACGAGCTCGCGGATCACCTTGTGACCCTCCTTGTCCACCTCCGGGGTGTTGCTGCGGTAGATGGCGCGGTAGACCACCTCTAGCTCCAGGGCATCGGACAGGGTGAGGCCGTCGCGCCGCTCCCGGTCGGGCGAGTGGGGATCGCCGTTGATACGGGAGAAGAGGAAGCCCTCGACGTGCTGGCGCAGTGTCGTGAACAGCTTGTCGAGGTCACCGCTCGTTCCACCTCCCCGCCGGATGCTCATCTCTGTGATCGTGTTGCTCAGGTGTACTTGGATGTCCCGATTCTCCAGAGATAACTCGGGAAGGTCCGCAATCCGATCCTCGAAGTAGAAGTCCCACATCCGACGGCCGTCCTCGATCTGCAGCGCCTCGGCGTCGAGGACGTACTGGTTGGCCGACGAGCTTCGGCCGCCGCTCTCCCGCAGTCGCCGCAGGTGATTGAGCTGCTCGCCTTCGAGCTGATCGAAAGTCCGCTCGAGATCCCGCTGCAGCCTGACGAACTTCTGGAGATTCTTCTGGAAGTCGGACAGGCGATCAAGAAAAAGGCGGGTGACCTCCTGCATGGCCCAGTCGGTGGCCTGACTCTGCAACTTGCCTAGTAAAGTCGGCACATCCTTGGCAACAATCTTGTCGCCGTCGGCATGATCGTCGGCGCTGAACTCGGTGATCCGCTCGTCGGATAGCTTCTGGTCCCAGCGGACCCGCTCCAGGATGGAGAGGATGGCATAGCGCTTGGCGGCGAGGTCCACCGCCCCCGCCTGCTCGTTCAGGAAATCCAGCTCCACCAGGGCATCCATGCCGGGATACTCGACGGTACCCAGCTTGTAGCCGTTCTTGAGGATTCGCATGCCGATACTCTTGAGTTCGTCGAGCCAGGTGGTGGCCCGGTTCTTGAGCTCGAAGACGCGGCTCGCACCCGTAGAGGTTGGAGGGTTCTGCTGGATGTGAGCTTCCATGGCCTGGCGTGCCTGAGCCAGAAGGCCGGCCATCTCCTGTACCCCTTCGCTTGAGCCGCGGTCCGCCGACACCGCCGGCAGCACGATGCCGGCAATGGAGAAGCGCATGCCATTGCGGGCGAGCTGCTCCTGGTCCGCCTTGACGCGCTTGGCATCGAGCTCCCAGCCGCCGCCGCCGGTGGGGACCTCCCCCACCCGGTGGCCGTGCCGGAAGAGAGTGAGGAAGCGCCGCGCCTCCCCTTCATCCAACTCGTAGCGGGCAAGAAGCCGCACCCGCTTCATGTACAGCCGGTCCTGCAGCCGTTCCTGCTGATCGGCCTCCTTCTTCTGAAAGTCCGAGACGTGAACCGGCTTCTCGTTCTTGCCGTCGCTCAGGGTGACCTCGTAGAACGGCTCGGGGGCGTTTCGCAGCACGTCGTAGACCGGCTCGCCGGGGATGGCGCGCAGGAAGCTGGCACGCATCAGCGACAGGGCCGCCGCCTGCGCGCAGTACTCCACCAGGCCGTCCACCGGCACCAGCAGGACGGCGGTGCCGTAGGAGCCGTAGAACGAGGTGAAGCCGATGATCCCCTTGGCCTCGAAGTCGTGGGGCACCAGGAAGCGCTGGTGCTGGGTGTAGTTGTCGTAGTCGGAGGCCTGGAAGCCGAAGAGCGGGGAGAAGAACTGCAGATAGAGACCGTCCGCCGCCGCCTCTACCGGGTCCGGCACGGTGAACGACTGAGGCTTGTCGATGACGTAGAGGAACTCGAAAGGCCGCTGGCGCACCAGCCGCTTCGAAAGGTTGGAAGGATCGTAGTGGAACTCGAGCCCCTCCTCGGGGAAGAAGCGGGAATCGGGAGCGCCGAGCCGCATCAGGTACTCGGTCTCCTTGAGCGCCGCGTAGCCGTTGGCGAAGGTGCCGTCCTTGTTGATGCCGGTCTTGTCTTCGAAGACGGCGGGGAGCACGGCGACGCCGACCACCATGGGCTTACCCAGCTCGCTCGCCTGATCGCGCAGCATGTAGGCGATGGGCAGGTGCGAGCCCGAGCCGGTGCCACCGGCGACCGAATAGCAGATGACGATGCGGATCTCGGAGCTGTCCAGGCGCCGGTGGCCATGCTCATGGGACTTGAGGTCCTCCAGCAGCTTCCTGAACTTCGGCACGAAATCCTTGTGCTTCATCTGATAGAAGACGCCGAGACGGGACTCGATGCGGATCTGTCCGGCGCCCGCGGTGTCCCCGGCGCGGAAGCGATAGTTCTGCGGCACCCACTGGGTGAAGTAAGGATCGGCCTCCAGAAAGAGCTTGCCCGAGGCGAGGTCGGCGTACTCCTCCTTCTCGAAATCGCTGATCAGGAAGGTGGCGTCCGCCTTCTCCCGGAAGCTCTCGAGATCGTTCACGTTGGTATCGACCAGCGCGAACTTGACCAGAGGCCTGTACCGCTCCTCGTAGTCGGGGCGGCGGCGCAGGTGCTCGGCGACGCGGGTGACCATGCGGCAGCCGCAGCCACCCAGGCCGACGAACAGTGTCGGGCAGACCGCGCTCGGCTTGGTCAGCATCTCCTCGATGACGACCTTGTGGTGTCTCGGCATCTCTTCATTTCCTCCCGCGGAACAGAGCTCCGCGAATCCATTGCGCGGCTAGCCGACCTGCCAGCCGGCGGGCATTCCTTCTTCGTGGGACTCCCAGGCCTCGAGGGGGCGCAGGAGACGGGCTTTGCGCAGTTTCACGGCCTTCGGAACGGGCACCTCGCCCTCCGGCGCGGCAGGCGCGAAGCCGTCCTGCCAGACCAGGCGGCTGACGCGCCCGCCGGGATCGGGCACGGCGACGAACGTGGTGCCCCCGGAGGCGGTGGCGAAGAGCCGGCCGACGTAGCTCTCGGGCTGCCGCTCCGCCCGCGACTGGAGGTCGGCCTCGGCGAGGAGAGAGACCTGAGAGCGGGCGACATCCCGGTTGGGCTGGAGCAGCAGCTCCACGGTCTCGCGGTAACGGCCTCCGGGCAGGCCGAAGCGGAGCGGATTGGCACGCAGCCACGCCAGGGCGCGGCCGGCCAGCGGCATTCCCCGCCGCACCAGGAGCTGCACGTCGTTCTTCGAGCTCTTCTGCTCCACCGCATCGCCGTACTCGGTCCACACCAGGGGCTTGAGCTTCCCCGCCAGGGTGTCGGCGCGCAGGAAGGCGCTGTTGCGAATCATGTTGGCGATATAAAGAACCAGCAGGAGCAGGAGCAGGAGGGCCAGGCCCAGGAGGACACGGGGGCCGTAGCAGGCCCAGAAGCCGGCGGGCTCCACATCGATGCGCACCGGCACGAGGATCGGCTCCGGCGCGCGAGCGCCCGGGGGCAAAGGCTGGCTCCCGGCCGGTGCCAGTCCGAGACGGGTGCGGTAGGTGCCGCCGGCGCAGCAGCGGTCCGGCCGCGCCCGCAGACGCAGCGGCGGCCCCCCGGGGCTGGCGATGAAATCGTGGACGAGGAGGGCCCCCCCCTCGCCGTCCTCCAGCAGGTCCTTGCGGCGCTCGCCGGCAAAACCGAGCCGGAGGTTCTCGGGATCCTCGGGCCAGGCTTCCGCGTCGGCGGGGCCGGCCACCACCGCCCGCAGCGGCACCTCCTGCTCGAAGTTGCCGCGCACGGGCACGGCGAGATCGGTAGCCTGCCCTCCTCGTACCGCGACGGTCAGCTCCGGGGGGACGGAGATCTGGTAGTCCACGTGGAAGCGGACCGGCAGCACCACGGCCGGGATCCGGCGCCCTCCGGCGCTCTCGCCGAAGACCAGGCGCACGGCGCTGTTGAAGCTGCGCGAGAACGGCCGCGGCCCGCAATAGGGATGGGCGCGCAGCGTCAGCGTGTAGGGGTTGTTGACCAGGATCGGCTGCGCCTTGCCCTCGGGCTCCTTGCCCAGCTCGACGGTGATGCAGGAGGGCAGCTCCGCCCGACTGTCGAGCTCGGCATGGCCGGGGGTCTGAGGGAAGGAGCCACCCAGCGTGAGGCGCCGCGCGGCACGGCCACCGGGCCGCAGACGACCGAAGTCGAAGTTGCCGGGCCGCGGCTCGATGGTGAGGGACGAGACGACCAGAGAAACCGGTGCTCCTCTGAGGGTCACGTCGTCGCCGGAGGAGAGCCGCAGCGTCACCACCGGCTGGAGCTCGTAATCGCCCCGCGTCAGGTTGCTGCGCAGGAGCCCGAAGCGAGCTTGGCCGCCAGGGAGCTGGTTGGCCGCCACCTCCACCGGTGGCGTACCGGGGGCGTCGGGGCGCCGGACCCGTACGCTGGCTGTGAGGTCTCCCCCCGTCACCTCGCCACCGACGGCCTCGCCGGCGTCATTCACGAGTTCGGCCACGGCGCAGACGGTCGACCCGGTCTCGGCGCCTCCGCCCGTCGCCGGTCCCGGCTGCTCGCAGGTACCCTGGAGGACGGCCAGGCGAACGGTCAGCCGGTACTCGGGCAGGGCCACCACCTTCCAGGTCTCCCCCGCGCCCTGGACGTCCACCTCCACCGGCTCGGCGTCCGGACGGTAGTCCAGGGCGGCGTAGCGGAACGCCCGGCCGTTGCCGTAGCGGTGGGTGCCGGTCCGGGGCTGGCCGGCGGTCTGGGGCGAGCCTCCGCGGGGGTTGCGGACCGAGAAGGAGAGATCCGCACCGCTGCCAGGAGCGATGGCGAGGAGACGTACTCGTTCGGCGCCACGGTGGGCGGCGAGGTGCCGGCTCTGCGGCGAGAGCAGGTACGGCTCGTAGCCCTGGGAGCGCGACAGGGCGGCGGCGAAGGTCTGGAGGATGGACGCCGGGTCTCCCGGATTGGCCGTCACCGCCTGTCCGCCGGTCCTCTCGGCGAGGTCGGCCAGGCCCGGTGAGGAGCGCTTACCGCGGAATCCCAGCAGATAGAACTGGAAGAGCCCCTCGTCGCGGGAGCGCAGCCCACGGAGGAAGCCGTCGACGGAAGGCTCCTCGTCCTTGGGCGTGCACTCGCCGTCGGTGAGGAGCATCACCACCTGGGAGACACCGGGGCGCTGCGCCTCCTGGAGGATGCGGTGGACCGCCCCCAGAGCAGACCCGCAGGGGGTGTTCTTTGCCTCGTAGTGGGCCAGCCCGCCGTCGAGGTCGAGCAGGTCCTCGATCTTTTTCCGGTTCTGGCGTAGCGGCTCGATGGGCGGCACCGGCGCGCCGTCGCGCGGCCCGTTGAGGCGCACCAGGGAGACCTCGTCGCGGTCATCGAGCATCCCAACCAGCGCCTGCACCGCGAACACCGCCAAGCGGTCCGGGTCGGTCTCCTTCATGCTCCCCGAGTCGTCGACGATGAAGACGAACTGGGCGGCCCGCGCCCCGGAAGAGGAGATCTCGGACTGGGCAGCGGCCTCGAAGGCCAGGAGAGAAAGGCCGAGGAGCAACGCCAGGCGCAGCATTGCCTGGTTTGGCACGTTCATGAGTCGCCTCCCCGGCAGTCGCTCACCGGCGGGGTGGGATTGAGCTCGAATTTCGAGAAGTCGTTCGACTGAAACCCCAAGTCGGGATCGCTATCGAGGATGTTGGAGAGACAGAGTAATAGCGGCACGTTGGGCTCCCGATCGTTCACCGCGAGCAGCATCAATGCTCGTTGAGACCC
>DASPJI010000514.1:0-4751 GCA_035628695.1 Thermoanaerobaculia bacterium
CGGCACCGCCAAGTTCGACCTCGCCCTCTATCTGGAGGAGCAGGGGGGCGGCCTCTCGGGACTTCTGGAGTACAACCGGGACCTCTTCGACGCTGCCACCGCAGTCCGCCTCCTGGATGCCTGGGAGCGACTGGTGAAGGCCATGCCCCGGGCGCCGGAGAGCCGGGTGTCGGAGCTGCCGCTGCTCTCCGCGGCTGAGCTCCAGCAGGTGCGGACGGAGCTGGCGGGGGAGGAGGGGGAGGTCCCGCCGGAGGTTCTGGTGCCACGGCGGATCGCCGTTCGTGCCGCCGCGGCCCCGGAGCGCCTCGCGGTGTCAGCGCCAGGAAGGGCCGTCACCTACGGGGAGCTGGATCGGCGGGCGGGGCGTCTCGCTCGCCGGCTGCGGGCGCTGGGAGTGAAGCCGGAGGTCCGGGTGGCCGTCTGCCTGGACCGTTCGCCGGAGCTGATCGTCGCCCTGTTGGGCATTTGGAAGGCCGGCGGCGTCTACGTGCCTCTGGACCCCTCCCAACCGGAGGAGCGGCTGGCCTGGATCATGGGCGACTGCGGGGCCGCGGTGCTCCTGGCCTCCTGGCGAGGGCCCGTGCCGCCGCCGGTGGGAACTCCGGCCGTGCTCTTCCTGGATGACCTCCGGGGAGGAGGCGAGGAGGCCCTGGAGGGCGAGGTAGTGCCCCTGCTGCCGGAGAGCGCCGCCTACCTTATCTATACCTCGGGCTCCACGGGCCGGCCCAAGGGAGTGGTGGTCTCCCACGGCGCGCTGGCGGCCTACGCGGAGGCCATGGCCGGCTTTTACCGGATCGGCCCTGGCGACCGGGTGCTCCAGAGTGCCTCTCCCGGGTTCGACCTCAGCCTCGACGAGATCGTGCCCTGCCTCGCCGGTGGGGCGGAGCTGGCGCTGCGCGACGACGCCATGCTGGCCTCCGCCGCGGCCTTCTTCGGCGGCTGCGGCGAGCGGGGGCTCACGGTTGTCAGCCTGCCCACCGCCGTCTGGCACGAGATCGTGGCCGACCTCGGCGCCATGGAAGGGGCGGCGCCGCCATCGCTCCGCTTGGTGATCCTCGGCGGCGAGCGGTTGCTGCCGGACCGGCTGGCCACTTGGCGGCGGCGCTTCGCGGGGCATCCGCGCCTGCTCAACACCTACGGGCCCACGGAGGCCACCATCCTGGTGACGGCGTCGGACCTGTCCGGGCCGGTGGAAGCCTCGGAACGGGAAGCCCCACTGGGCCGACCGGTATCCGGCGCCGGGATCTGGCTGCTGGGACGCCACGGCGAGCCGGTGCCGCCCGGCGCGCCGGGAGAGATTGCCATCGGGGGGCCCTTCCTGGCGCGCGGCTATCTCGGCCAGCCGGACCGCACCGCCGAGCGCTTCGTCCCGCATCCGTCCTCCTCCGTGCCCGGCGCCCGCGTCTACCGCACCGGCGACCTGGCCCGCCTCCGGTCCGGCGTTTCCGGCGTTTCTGGCGGGATGGAGTTCGCGGGACGGATCGACGATCAGGTCAAGGTGCGCGGCTATCGGGTCGAGCCCGGCGAGGTGGAGGCGGTGCTCGCCGGCCATCCGGGGATCGCGGCGGCCGTGGTCGTGCCCCGGGAAGAGGGAGGGAGGAAGCGGCTCGTGGGCTATGTCGTCCCGCGGCATCCCGCTCCGTCCGCCGCCGAGGTCCGCGTCTTCCTGGCCGGGCGCCTCCCCGAGCCTCTGGTCCCCTCGGAGCTGGTCTTCCTCGACGCCCTGCCCCTGACGCCCCACGGCAAGGTGGACCGCCGGGCGCTGCCGGCCTCCGCCCCCTCCAACAGCGGCGAGGGCGCGGCGGTGGCTGTGGCCCCCCGCGACGCGGCGGAGGGGGAGGTGGCCGCCATCTGGCGCGAGGTGCTGGGCCGGGAACGGGTGGGCATCCACGACAACTTCTTCGACCTGGGCGGGCACTCCCTGCTCCTGGCCCGGGTCCACGTGCTGCTGCGGGAGCGGCTCGGCCGCGAGGTCCCCATGGTGGACCTCTTCAGATATCCAACCGTGGCCTCCCTCGCCCGCCACCTCATGCCCTCCGGTCCGCCGCCCGCCGCCCCGCTTCCCGGGCCGTGGGGGCTCGAAGCCGAGTCCGTGCAGGCGCGGCTGTCCCCCGCCAACGCGGACTTCCTGCGCTTCGCCGCAGGCCACCCGGAGGCCCTGGAGAGCGCCAGCTTCGCCGGCCTGGCGGAGCACGCGGCCGGCAGCCCCTATCCCCTCCAACCGTGGCCTGTCCTGGTGGACCGCGCCCGGGTGGAGGAGATGGAGCGGGTGAGCGTCGGCCTGGTGCGCCTGGTCAAGAGCCTGCCGCGGCGGGTCTTCGGCAACGACCCCGAGCGGCTGCGGGACTTCTACGGCTTGGCGAGCGCCGATCTGGCCCGGAACCTGGTGGCGGAGCCCAGCGGCCTCGCCGAGGTCATCGGGCGGGGCGACTTCCTGGATACGGCCGGCGGCCTCAAGTGCCTGGAGCTCAACCTGGTGAGCGACCTCGGCGGCTGGCAGGCGCCGCTGTGGGCGGAGGGGTACAGCCGTGTCCCCCTCTGGGAGCGGTTCGTGCGCGAGCAGGGGCTCCGCGTCGCCTGCCGCGACACGGTGGCGCTGCTCTTCGAACATGTGGTGAGCGCCGCGCGCGAGCTTGGCCGGGACGACGGCGCGGTCAACGCCGCCATGGTGCTCCCCGCGGGCGCAGGCTCTTTGGGGCCGGAGCTGGAGGCTTGGCTCGCCGCCCGCTACGCCGCCGCCCTGCGCCGCGCTGCTCCCTTGAGGGAGGGGATGCTGCTCATCCTCTCCTACGCCGGGCTTCGGGAGCGGCAGGGGATGCTATGGGCCGGCGACCGGCGGGTACACGCTGCGGTGGAGATCCACCACGAGGGGACGGCGGCCCAGGCCCTGCGCTGCTTCAAGGCCGGCACGCTGGCGCTGTTCAACGCGCCGGTGCGGGCGATCCTCACCGACAAACGCAACATCGCCCTGATCTCCGAGCTGGCCGACCGCGGCGAGATCCTCACCCCCGCTGAGCGGGCACTGGTCCAGCGCCACGTGCCGTGGACCCGGCGCCTCGCCGCCGCCGAGGCCTCCTGGCGAGGAGGCACCGCCTGGCTGCCCCGGCTGGCCCTGGAGGCGCGGCACGAGCTGGTCCTCAAGCGGGCGCGGGAGGGCCGGGGCGCGGCCGTCCACCTCGGCGCCTCGACCCCCGAGGCGGTGTGGCTGGAGCGGGTGGAGCAGGCCCTCGCCGATGGGGATTGGGTCGTTCAGGAGCGGGTCGAGCCCCTCCCCTCGGTCCACCAGCGGGGCGAGCGCGGGTGGGACCTCCACGACGCGGTCTGGGGGCTCTTCGTCTTCGGCGAGCGCTACGGCGGCGCCTTCCTGAGCCTCCAGCCGCGCGAGCAGGGGCGCGTGGTCAACCTCACCCAAGGGGCGAGCGCCGGGGTGGTCTTCGAGGTGCTGAAGACACCGGCCGCCGCCGAGCCGGCCGCCCGCGACGTGCCTGAACGGGGGGTCGCGATCGTGGGCATGGCCGGCCGCTTCCCCGGCGCCGCCGACGTCGAGCGGTTCTGGGAGAACCTGGTGGCCGGGGTCGAGTCGGTGCGCTTCTTCCCCCGCGAGGAGCTGGCCGCGGCCGGTGTCGATCCCAAGCTCCTGGACGACCCAGCCTACGTGCCGGCCCGCGCGGTGCTGGAGGGGGTCGAGCTGTTCGACGCCGAGCTTTTCGGGGTGAGCCCCCGCGAGGCCGAGACCATGGACCCGCAGCACCGGCTGCTCCTCGAGTGCGCCTGGGAGGCGCTGGAGCACGCCGGCTACGACCCGCGCCGCTACGACGGACCGGTGGGGGTCTACGCCGGCGCCGGGCCGAACACCTACCTCCTTTTCAACCTCGCCTCGGACCGCGAGAGCCTGGCCGCCGTCGGGCCGGTCCAGGCGATGCTGGGCAACGGCGCCGACTTCCTGGCCACCCGGCTTTCCTACAAGCTGGGGCTGCGCGGGCCGAGCCTGACGGTGCAGACCGCCTGCTCCACCTCCCTCGTCGCCGTGCACCTGGCGACGCAGGCGCTGCTCCATGGCGAGTGCGACATGGCGCTGGCCGGCGGCGTGCGGGTGTCGGTGCCGCAGCGGGCGGGCTATCTCTACCAGCCCGACGGTATCCTCTCCCCGGACGGCCACTGCCGGCCGTTCGACGCCGGCGCCCAGGGCGCGGTGGACGGCGAAGGGGCCGGGATCGTAGTGCTCAAGCGCTTGGCCGACGCTCTGGAGGACGGCGACCACATCCACGCGGTGATCCTGGGCACGGCGGTCAACAACGACGGCGCCGGCCGGGTGGGCTACACGGCGCCGGGGGTCGACGGCCAGGCCGGGGTCATCGCCGCCGCCCAGGCCGTGGCAGGCGTCCGCCCTGAGACCGTCGGTCTGGTGGAGGCCCACGGCACGGCCACGCCGCTGGGCGATCCGGTGGAGGTGGCGGCGCTACGCCAGGTCTTCGAGGCCGGCCCGGCGCGCCGGGGCTCCTGCGCCTTGGGGTCGGTGAAGGGCAATGTCGGGCACCTGGACACGGCGGCCGGGGTGACGTCGCTGATCAAGGCGGCTCTGGCCCTGGAGCGGGGGGTGATTCCGCCGACGCTCCACTTCCAGCGGCCCAGTCCCTTGTTGGAGCTGGAGGAGAGCCCGTTCTACGTCCCCGCCGAGCCTCGGGCCTGGCCAGCGGGCCCGCGGCCTCGGCGCGCCGGAGTCAGCTCCTTCGGCATGGGGGGCACCAACG
>DASPJI010000515.1:0-4279 GCA_035628695.1 Thermoanaerobaculia bacterium
CGGTCGTGCACCCGGTCAGCCGCCAGTCGATCACGTTCGAAGCGCCGCTGCCCGTCGAGCTCAGTACATTCCTCGAACGGCTCTCGCTGCCGGATGCCCAGACGGTTTGATCTGATCGTCTTCGACTGGGACGGCACGCTGATGGACTCGCTGGCGACCATCGTCGCCTGCTCCCGGGCGGTGATGCGGGAGCTGGAGCTTGGGGATCTGCTCGAGCCGGACATCCGCCGCACCATCGGCCTGGGCCTGCGGGAGAGCATGGAGCTCCTGGTGCCGGGCTGCGACGACGCCCTCTACGCGCGGATCCTCCAGAGCTACCGGAAGCATTGGCTCGCCAGCTACCGCGACGAGCCGGTGCTGTTCGAGGGGGTGGCCGGAATGCTGCGGGAGCTGGCCGGCGACGGCTACCTCCTGGCGGTGGCCACCGGCAAGGGCCGCCGCGGCCTCGACCACGACCTTGCGCAGACCTGCCTGACCGGCGTCTTCCAT
Organism: Thermoanaerobaculia bacterium; assembly: GCA_035628695.1. Classification (GTDB taxonomy): domain Bacteria; phylum Acidobacteriota; class Thermoanaerobaculia; order Multivoradales; family UBA5704; genus DASPJI01. Next base: position 490 of record DASPJI010000515.1, read on the forward strand.
GCCACGCGCACCGTCGACGAGGCGTTCTCCAAGCCCCATCCCAAGATGCTGCTGGACATCCTCGACGAGCTGGGGGTGAAGCCCGGCCGGGCGGTGATGATCGGCGACACCGTCTACGATCTGGAAATGGCGCGGAGCGCCGGGACGGCGGCAGTGGGAGTCTGCAGCGGCTCCCACTGCCGGGAGGATCTGGAGCGTCTCCAGCCGGTGGCCTGTCTGGAGACGGTGGTCCAGCTCCGGGAGTGGCTGGGTAGCCCTACCGCTTCCGCCAGTCCGCCAGCGACGTCTCCAGCTCCTTGACCATCTCGGCCGGCGGGGGCTGCTGCGCGGACTTGGCGGCGGCCAGCGCCCGCTCGCCCGCGGTCACGGCACCCTTGTAGTCGTTCCGCTTCGCCAGCAGCATGGCCTTCGCCCGCTGATTGGAGAAGTTCTCCTGGAGGGCGATGGAGGCATCGAGCCAGCGGCCGGCCTCGTCCAGGCAGGTGTTGTTCTGGATGCAATAGTTGGCGGCCTGGAAGGGGTTCTGCCAGCGCAGGCTGGCGCGGGCCGACTCCGAGACCAGCTTCGGGGTGTCCACCTCGATGGTGAACGGCACCGCGATCTTCTCCCAGCGCAGCACCACCTTGGCCGAGTTGTCGGTGACGTCTTCGAACTCGAAGCCCATGCGCTCCTGGAGCTCGGCGGGCTCGGGCTTCACCTGGATGCGCAGCGCGTCGTTCTCCGGCTTGTAGTTGAAGGCGCCCCACAGCTCGGCGTCCCTGCTGAAGATCACCGTCCAGTCGCCGGTCGTCGGGATGGTCTGCAGGCCGTAGGTGCCGGCGGGCAGCTCCTTGCCCTGGATCTTGACCGGAGTGCTGAAGGTGATGGTGGTGTTCTCGTTGGCGCCGGTGCGCCAGACCTCGTTGTAGGGGACCAACTCGCCCCAGATCGTGCGCCCCTTCACGCCGGGGCGGCTGTAGTGGAGGCTCACGTCGGTGACGCCGACGCTTTGCATGACGCTCGCCTTCGGGCTGGGGCGCGGCAGGTTGAGCGGCTGGGCCACGGCGGCCGAGGCGGTCAGTTGCAGAGCGGCGACGCAGGCCAGGGCGGCCGCGGAGATCGGAAGCCTTCTCATCTCGTTCCTCCTTCTAAACGTTGAAACCGTTGAACGGCTCGACAGGAAGGAGAAATCTACCAGAGTGGGCCGCCGGATTCAGGTCCGTCCATAGCCGGCGTCGACGAGGACCGGCCGCGCCTTCATCTCCTCGGCGCGGTGGCGGGACTCTTCGGCGGCTCGCAGGTCGACCGGCTCGACCCACCCCTGGAGGTTGCGCAGGACGAGGTCGGACAGCACCCGTATGTGGTCGGGGCGGTCGTTGAGCGCCGGGATGTAGCGGTAGTGCTCGCCGCCAGCGTGGAGGAAGACCTCGCGGTTCATCTCGTCCATCTCCTCGATCGTCTCCAGGCAATCGGCCGAGAAGCCGGGGCAGACGACGTCGAGGCGGCGGATGCCGGAGCGGGCCATCGCCTCGATCGTCTTGTCCGTGTAGGGCTTGAGCCACTCCTCCTTGCCGAACAGCGACTGGAAGCTGACCTCCCAGCGGTCGCGGGGGAGCTCCAGGGCCTCGGCGGTGAGGCGGGCGATCTTGTGGCACTGACAGAAGTAGGGGTCGCCCGCCAGAAAGTAGCGCTTCGGAATGCCGTGGAAGGAGAAGAGGAGCTTCTCCCCGCGCTCGCCATCCCGCCAAGCCTCGCGGATGCTCGCCGCGAGCGCCGCGATGTAGGCCGGATCGTCATGGTACTGATGGATGGTGCGCACCTCGGGCACCCAGCGCCAGGTGGCGAGCTCGGCGGCCACGGCGTCGAAGGTGGAGCCGGCGGTCACTGCCGCGTAGGGCGGGAAGAGGGGCAGGACCAGGACTCGGCGGCAGCCCTTCTCCGCCAGCTCGCGGAGCGCCGCCGGGATCGACGGGTTGCCATAGCGCATCCCGAGAGCCACGTGCACCGGGGTGGCCGACTCCTTCCGCAGAACCTCCTGGATCGCCGCCGCCTGCCGGCGCGAGATGACGAGGAGGGGGGAGCCCTCCGCGGTCCAGACCTTCTGGTACAGCTTCGCCGACTGCTGCGGGCGCCGGGGGAGGATGAACAGGTGGAGGACGAGCCACCATTTCCACCGCGGCAGCTCGATGACGCGCGGGTCGAGCAGGAACTGGCGCAGGTAGCGGCGCAGCGCCGGCGTGTCCGGCGCGTCCGGGGTGCCGAGGTTGGCGAGCAGCACCCCCACCGCGGGGACCTCGCCGTGCTGGAAGTCGGGCTGGCCGAAGTACGTCACCATGGCTCGCCGAGCATACAGCGGCTCAGGCCGCCCCTCCCACCAGGCTGAACACCTCCCCCACCTGCTCCCAGCCGACGCGCATCAGGAAGGTGTTGTTGCGGCCGTACGACTTGATGCCCAGGATGAAGAAGCCGGGCTCCGGGTTGGCGAGGGTGTCGGCGCCGTGGCTGGTCTGGGCGAGGCAGTCGGCGCTCCCCGCGCCCAGCAGGGCCGCCGAGAGCTTGATCGGGCCGCAGGTGGCGTAGCACTCGTGGACCTGGAGCTGGCGATACATCTGGTGATCGCCGACGAAGCCGGTGAGGGAGAGGACGCGGTCCACCTCCACGGTCTCGGCGCCGGCGCCGTTGCGGAGCACCACCCGGAACTTGCCGTTCGGCTTGGCGATCTCCTCCACCACCACGCCGCGCCGCGCCTCGACCGCCGGCGAGGCGCCGTCCGCCAGCGCCCTGGCGTCCGCGACGAGGGCGGCCCGGTCCGCGAGGGGGTCGCCCTCGTGGGTGCCCCAATCCGGCTCGGCATGGCGCAGCGCCCAGATCACCCGCGTCCCCGGCGCCTGGCCGGCCAGGGCGGCGAGGTCACGCACCGCGGTCTGCGCCGAGTGGCCGGTGCCGGCGACGAGCACGGTCCTGCCGGCCCAGTCGGCGGCCTCGCGGGAGAGGTCCGGGATCTGGCGCCGGATCTCGGCATCCAGGGCCCGCTCACCCGGGGCGGGGATGCCGGCGTCCCCCAGGCTGTTGGGATGACCGAAGGTGCCGGTGGCGTCGATGACCACGTCGGCGCGCTCGGCCCACTCGCGGCCGGAGGCGTCGGAGAGGAGCAAGCGGAAGGGGCGCCGGCCGCGCTCGGCGGTGGCGATCTCCTCGTGCTTGAGGAGCCCCTCGCGGCCTACCGAGACGACGCGGGTGCCCAGCCGCAGGTGGGGGGCGATCTCCGGCAGCGCCGCCAGGGGCTCGAGCAGACGGTCCGCCAGCTCGTGCCCGGTGGGGCACTCCGGCCCGTCCGGAACGGCGACGCCCGCCGCTTCGAGGTGGCGCCGCATGCGCGGCGAGACGTTCAGCTCCCACGGGGTGAACAGCCGCACGTGCCCCCAGGCGCGGACGTTGCCGGCGACCGCGGGCGCGGCCTCGTAGATGGTGAAGGCGAGGCCGCTCTCTGTGGCGGCGAGGGCGGCTTCGAGCCCCACGGGCCCGGCGCCCAGGATGGCGATGCGGGGCTTGGTGTTGGACATCCTCTTCTATCTCCTCTCGGACCGTCAGAACTTGGAAGCCGCCCGCTCGCGGGCGGGCAGGATCTCGAGACAGGTGGTCCACCAGCCGGTGAGGACCGTCTCCACGAACTCCTCGGGGAGCCCCTCCTGCCGCATCTCGGCGGCGAGCGACCGGTGATCGTAGACCAGGGGGACCAGCTCCACGCCCAGCTGCCCCTCCATCTCCCCTTGGCGGGTGTCCAGCAGCGCATACCAGACGCGGGTGTCGC
>DASPJI010000516.1:0-10218 GCA_035628695.1 Thermoanaerobaculia bacterium
TCGCGCTCAAAGCTCTTCGTGAACAGCGTCTTCAATCGGTTTCGTGGAGGATGGCGAGGATAGAGTCCTCTCCCACCATCTCGCTCCCCTCCGCTTCCTGGATGGCGCGGCCTAGCGCGATGTCCTCCAGAGCTTCCTCCATGACGTCGAGGACCAGATCCCGTCGCTCCTCCAGCACCTCGACGAAAGCCGCCTTGAGGAGAGCCTTGAGCCGCTCCTCCCCGATCGTTGAAAGATTGACCTCTGCCATACAGACCTCCAGCTCTCAACTATACCTCGCCGCTCTTGGCACTTCCGATCGCCTCCAGCAGCTCCTCGTCCGGCATCCGCTCGGACCAGTCCTTCGGCAGCTCGATACGCACCGACTGCTCGCCGCCGCTCGGCGTGCAGACCACCGGCACCGTCCCCTCGTCGATCTCGATCTTCTCCGCGGCTTCGGCGGCTGCCTCGCCGGAGAGCCCGGAGAGCGCCTGCACGCAAGTCCACGTCACGTTGCCGGAATCCTGGACCTCGCGTTGCTTCATTCGATCTTCTCCTCGCGGTGATTTCCGGGCCGCCGCACCGTGCGACGGCCTGTTGGAAGGTTCCAACACGTTGCCGAAGCGAACGACGCGCCATCGCAGAGTACGACCGGCCGTTGTACGGATCCAACGCGCTGTCGTCGTCGACGACGGGCTGCCGAAGCGAACGACGCGCCATCGCAGAGTACGACGGGCCGTTGTACCGATCCAACGCGCTGTCGTAGTGGACGACGGGCTGCCGAAGTGAACGACGGGCCGTCGCAGAGTGCGACGGGCCGTTGTATCGATCCAACGCGCTGTCGTAGTGGACGATGGGCTGCCGAAGCGAACGACGGGCCGTCGCAGAGTACGACGGACGGTTGTACCGATCCAACGCGCTGTCCGTCGTCGACGACGGGCTGTCGAAGAGTACGACGCGGCGCCGAACGGTACGCCGAGGCGTCGTATCCTTCCAATTTGCCGTCGTCAGCTACGACGCGCCGCCGGAGGCGGCGAGGTCCCGCTCATCCTTCTCCGTAGCGAGCGCCCTCTCCACCGCCGCTTCGGCGTGGAGGCGGGTCGTGTCGAAGGTGGGATGGGCGAGTCCTCCGGCCGGATGAGCATCCCGATCTCCGTGCATCCCAGGATGACCCCCTCCGCCCCCAGCTCACCCAACCGCTGGATGATCCGCACGTACTCGCGCCGCGAATCCTCCCGGATCTGCCCCCTGCACAGCTCTTCGTAGATCACCCGGTGGATCGCCTCCCGGTCCGGGGCGTCGGGCACCATGGCCTCGATCCCGAAGCGGTCGTCGAGCCGGGAACGATAGAAGTCCTGCTCCATGGTGAAGCGGGTGCCGAGGAGCGCGACGCGCCGGTGCCCCGCGGCCCGGATGCGCTCCCCGGCGGCGTCCACCACATGAAGGAAGGGGATCGCCACCGCGCCCTGAACCTCGTCGAACACCTTGTGCATCGTGTTCGTGCCCAGCAGGGCGAAGTCCGCGCCGCCGCGCTCCAGGCTCCGGGCCGCCTCCACCAGAATCTCGGTGGTGCGGTCCCAGTCACCCGCGTGCTGCGCGACGGCGATCTCGTCGAAGTCGACGCTGTAGAGAAGGACCCGCGCCGAGTGCTGCCCCCCCAGGCGCTGCTGGACCAGGCGGTTGAGGGCGCTGTAATAGATGGCGGTGGATTCCGGGCTCATGCCTCCGAGGAGGCCGATCAGCTTCATCTCCTAGTCCTCGGACCTTGGATGAAGTGCGCGGTTGATCTCGGCCTGGTGGCGTGCCTCTAGCTCTTTTACTACAAAGTCTCGAACTCTTTCGACGAGGTCCTTAGCCAGTTTCACATCATCTTCCCTGTGCCACGAGGGAACGACCTTCTCTCCTCTTGCTCTCGTGAAGTAGAGGGTTCTATGCGCTGGGTGGGTTGGGACCGGATACCGGCCGGCCCATACAGCACTCCGCTCAAGACGAAAAGCGAGCTCCTCATCTTCTGAAGACAGGGGAATGCCAACGCGCTTGAGAAGCTCTAATAGGTCATGCTTTGTAAACTTCCTAGGTAGCTCTTTTTTTTCAAAGATCAACCACCAGGAGTCGCACATCACAACAGCCTTACAGAAGTTCTCGATTGCATAGGCTGTTAGCATGAGGTAGGGTCCTCTGACATCTGGTTCATAGTCAAATACTCGAAACTCAGAGTCTTCCAGTTGGGCCCGCTCTCGCTGGAGACGCCAGTAACCTTCCATGGCAGGTTCCAAAGCCTTAGCGGCAGCTAACAAGTCCTCGGCGGTAAAAAACCAACCGTCTTCGTCTACAGCTTTGTCCGCAAAACTTTCCGTCTGGGAGGGAGGTTCCATTGTAGCCATCCTCATAGTTCAAGCTTTCCTGAAGAGTCGGACTCCGCGATGCTCACTCCCATCAGCACTGCCCCCAGTTCTCCTCGCCGCGACTATTGACATCCTCCCGAGTCCCACGCTAGAGTCGAATCATAGCGCAAGTCCCGGCCAAGTTCTTCCGGGGGAGGGAGGTGTCGAGGCGAAGAGGAAGATGTCGAAGCAGTCAGCCGTCGTGGTCTGAGTGGGGCCGGGTGTCCGGCCCCTGCCAACCGACAGTCAACTGACAGCGGACCCGGGTGAGGATGCGACCCTCATCCGGGCCCTATCACGCAAAGGAGTAACCCCATGCGCGACTCTGAAGAGGGTAACACCCGTCGTCTGTCCAACGCGTTCGCCCAGGAGTTCCTTGAAATCGACGAGGAGCGGGACGATTCCCCGGGCGGCCGGGATGCCGAGGGGGAGGGCCCGTTCGAAATCTTTCCCGCCTCCGGCTGGCCGGAGTGGCCCGACGCCCACGGCATCTGGGCACCGGGGGAGCGCCCCGAGCGGGGGGACCGTCCGGCGTTCGTGGCCGCCGGTCGTCCGCCGGCGCTGTTCTCGGCCATCGTCCGGCCCATCATCGGCTGCGATCCCTTCTACTGGCTCGGCCGGGACAAGTGGCGAGGCGGCTATCCCCTGCTCCGGGACGGCGAGCCCGCGGCGTGGATGGAGATCTTCCATCCCGAGTGGGCCCTGGGCGTGAGCCTTCTGGAAGCGATGGGCCGCCAGCCGCGGGACGTGGCCCTTTTCCTGGAAGCCATCGGCCCCACCTGCCGCCGGCGAGCGGGTGCCATCCTCCTCGAACGGCTGGAGAGCGGGAGCGGATCGGGCGGGTAGCATCCTTATCTATATAGATGGGGGCGGCGGAGGGGCTGGTCGGGGCCCTCCGCCGAACCGGACTTCTTGATGTAGGGGAGGGGCTTGCCCCCTCCCGGGCGGGGGGCCCTCACCGTCAAGGTGTGGTCTCAATGAAGCCTCCGCCCAGCCGGGAGGGGACAAGCCCCTCCCCTACACAGAGTTTGATAGCGCTCAGGTCTTTATGGACGTCCCGGTGATTCGTTATCCCCCTGAGATCCTGGAAGCGCTCCAGGAATCGCCAGAGGAGTTCGAGAGAGAGGCTCGCCTACTGTTGGCACTCAAGCTCTACGAGATGGAGAAGCTCAGCAGCGGCTTGGCGGCTCGACTGGCCGGAGTTCCGCGGTCGAAATTCCTGTTCCTGCTAGGCCAGCACGGCCTGTCGCCTTCTGGCCAAGCTCCTGACGAGCTCGCCGAAGATCTCCAAGATGCCCGACGGGCGAGACGTCGGGGATAGCACCCCTTTAACTGACCCGGTGAGCGGCGGGGGGACGGGGCGGCAACCCCGGGCGGATTTGCGGGCAAGGGCCGGTTTGGGCTGAGCTGGGTATAGGCTGACGCGCGAAGTCGCCGGCCAGTCCGGCAACACAGACCCGTCTCCTGGAGGATCACGCCCGATGCCGAACCGCCCCGCACCCCCTCCGTCGCGCCGTCCTGCCGCCCCGCCTCCGGGGTACGCCACCGTGCCAAGGATCGATCCCCGGCAATGGGAGCACTTTGCCGTCTTCCGGGAGACGTTCCTGGCGACGCTGGACGACGAGGACGCGGTGGAGGCCTTCAGGGTGTTCGCCAAGGCCCAGTACACCATGGCGCTCGAGTACGGGCCGCCCTGGTACGGCACGCCGGCCGACGCCACCGCCCACGGGCTGCGCGCCATCACGGCCGACCTCCGTTTCCTCCAGGGCTACCTGACCCACGTGGGCAACCTCGAGCAGTCCGCCCTCGACCAGGGGCTGATCACCCCCAGGAACGAGCGCTGGCTCCGCTTCGCCGGCCGCATGTCCGAGAAGCTCCGGCTGATCGGGGACGAGATCGAGCGCGAGCTGGAGGCGGGGCTGGCCGAGAAGGACGAGGGCTGAAGGGGGGATCGGCGAAGGGCGCACATTCATGAACTCGCAAATACGCATGATTCGGGTGTAAGCTCTGGGAGGCCCCCGGATACGGGGCTGAAAGGAGAGAGAGGATGAAGACGAAACGGCTTTACCCGATGTTCGCTGTCCTGCTCCTGATGACGGCCGGTGCCGCGTTGGCGGGCGAGATGCCGGTCCAGACGCAGGTCACGGCGCCCGACCCTGCCGCCATGGCGCTGGAGGTCCCGGCCGAGCCGGACCCCGGCGTCCAGCTCGCCCCCGGCGCCGAGATCCCCGAGTGGCTGCGCGACATCGACCCGAAGGTGACCCTGTCCAAGGCCGGCGGCACCTACAGTTGGGGCGGTTGTCAGTGCTACACCAACTGCAGCAGCCGGTATAGCTGTATCTGTAGCCACGACGGCTGCTGCTCGGGCTGCTGCTCCGCTGCCTTCGGCGCGCTCTGCTGATCCTGCCCCTGACCGGGGCGCCCCCAGCGGGCGCCCCGGCCTCCGCTGATCCATCTGGAAGACGGCTTGCACGGAAGGGTGACGGCTCGGCTCATCGAGCCGCTCCAGGAAGGAGGCCTTTCCATGTCGAGCCCGGTTCAGGTCCGGGGGTGCTGCTGCGGGATCCCGTTCGGCTGCGGTGTCCTGGTGTTCTTCGTCGCGTCGGTGGCCGTCTGGCAGCTCGCGGTGGCGGACTGGCTTCCCTTCTAAAGGCGGAGCCGTGATCTGATCCCCTCATGAGACGGCTCCGCGCCTATGCCCCGGCCAGCATCGGCAACGTCGCCGCCGGGTTCGACATCCTGGGCGCGGCGCTCGCCCCCCTCGAGCCGCCCGCCCCAGCCGATTCCTCCGGCGGCGGGCTCTGGGGCGACGTGGTGGAGCTGGCCGAGGGGCCGCCGGGACTGAGGGTGGAAGGGCCGTACGCCCACCGGCTGCCGCCGGAGCCGGAGGAGAACCTGGTGCTCCGCGCTTTCGGCCTGTTCCGCGCGGCGCTCGGCCGGGAGGTGGTCCTGCCCGCGGTGACCCTCCACAAGCGGCTGCCGGTCAAGAGCGGCCTGGGATCCTCCAGCGCCTCGGCGGTCGCCGCCCTGGTGGCGTTCAACGCCTGGGAGGGGGAGCCGCTCGGCCGCGCCGCCCTGCTGGAGCTGGCCGGCCGGACCGAGGAGCTGGCGGCCGGCGCCCCGCATCTGGATAATGTGGCGCCCTCCCTCCTGGGCGGCCTGCGCCTAGTGACGGACGACGGCGCCCCCCGGGCGCTGCCGTTCCCCGACGGCCTGCTGTTCGCCGTGGTCCACCCGGACCTGGAGCTGGCCACCGCGGCGGCGCGGGCGGTGCTGCCGCGCCAGGTGCCGCTGGCCGACGCCGTGTGCTTCGCGCAGAACCTGGCCGGCTTCGTCCACGCCCTGGACCGTGGCGACCTCGGCCTCCTGCGCCGCTGCCTGCGCGACCCGCTGGCGGAGCCGTTCCGCGCCGGCCTGGTGCCGGGCTTTCGGGAGGCCCAGCGGGCGGCGCTGGCAGCCGGCGCCCTGGGGTGCAGCCTCTCGGGAGCCGGGCCCGCGACCTTCGCCGTGGCCGAGGCCGAGCTCGCGGCGGGCGTGGCCTCGGGGATGCAAGAGGCCTTCGCGGCGGCCGGAGCCACGAGCACCGCCCGCCTCTGCCGGCTCGACCTCCAGGGGGCCCGGATTCTCCCATGATCCTGCGCAGCACCCGCGACCCGGACTCGGCCTCCACGGCGGCGACCTTCTCTGACGCGGCGGAGCGGAGCCTGGCACCCGACGGCGGGCTCTACCTGCCAGACCCCCTCCCCCGCTTCGCCGACGTGGACGGCCTCCTCGCCCTCGATTTCCGGCCGCGGTCGCAGGAGATCCTCGACCGGCTGCTCGGAGACGAGATCCCGCGCGCCGACCTCGCCGCCATAGTAGAAGACGCGTTCGATTTCCCCGTCCCCCTGGTGCGGATCGCGGACCGCCTGTTCGCCCTGGAGCTCTTCCACGGGCCGACCCTGGCGTTCAAGGACTTCGGCGCGCGGTTCCTGGCGCGGGTGCTGCGGCGGATCGCCGAGCGGCGGGGGGATACCGCAGAGGGGCAGCCCCGCACGGTGCTGACCGCCACCTCCGGAGATACGGGGGCCGCCGTGGCCCACGCCTTCTGGCGGGTGCCGGGCTTCCGGGTGGTGGTGCTCTACCCCCGCGGGCTCGTCTCTCCCCTCCAGGAGCGCCAGTTCGCCACCCTGGGGGACAACGTGCGGGCGCTCGCGGTAGCGGGGACGTTCGACGACTGCCAGGCGCTGGTCAAGGCCTGCTTCCGGGACCCGGAGCTGGAGGCGCGGCACCGCTTCACCTCGGCGAACACCATCAACATCGCCCGCCTCGTGGCGCAGGTCCTCTACTACTTCGAAGCCGTGGCCCGGCTGCCGCGGGGCGCCGGGGCGCCGGTGATCTCGGTGCCGAGCGGCAACTTCGGCAACCTCTGCGCGGGATTGATGGCCGGGCGGCTGGGGCTGCCGGTGCGGGCCTTTGTCGCCGCGACCAACGCCAACACGACCGTGCCGGAGTACCTGAGCGGCGGGGAGTACCGGCCGCGCCCCTCGGTGGCGACCCTCTCCAACGCCATGGACGTGGGGGCGCCGAGCAACTGGGAGCGGATCGAGGCGCTCTACAGCGGCGACCCTGAAGCCCTGCGCCGGGATCTGCGCTGGGGCTCCGCCGGCGACGAGGGGACGCGGGCGGCGCTGCGCGAGCTGCGGGACCGGGGCTACGTCGCCGATCCCCACGCGGCGGTGGCCTATCGCGTGCTGACGGAGCGCCTGGAGCCGGGGGAGACGGGGGTCTTCCTGGCGACGGCCCACCCCGCCAAGTTCGGCGAGGTGCTGGCGCCGCTGGGGATCGAGGTGCCGCTGCCGGACGCCCTGCGACGGGTGGCAAACCGGCCCTTCCTGGCCGAGCCGCTCCCCAACGACCTGGACGCGCTGCGGGCGGCGCTCGATGTTGACCATCTGACGGGGCCACCGCTAGGCTGAGCCCAGAGGAGGACCAGCATGAGCCGTCTGGACGGAGCCAAGGTCGTCATCGTGGGAGGGGCGGGGGGAGTCGGAGAGGGGATCGTCCGGGTGCTGCTCCAGCGCGGAGCGCGGGTCCTGGTGTCGTCGCGGAGCGAGGAGAAGCTGCGGGAGCTCGCGGCCTACTGTGAGGACATCTCGGGGGGCGAGCTGACCACGGTGGTGGGGGACCTCTCCGGCGAGGAGACGGCCCGGGTCCTCCAGCACCAGATCTTCGAGCGCTTCCGCGAGCTGGACGTGGCGGTGGCCTCCCTCGGCGGCTGGGTGCAGGGGAAGCCGCTGACCAGCGTCGACATGGCGACGTGGAACCAGGTTCTCCGGGACAACCTGACCTCCCACTTCCTGGCGATCAAGATGCTCGTCCCGCTGCTCCACCCCAAGACGGGGAGCTACATCCACGTCAACGGCTTCAGCGCCGAGCAGCCCTATGCCATGGCCGGCCCGGTCGCCATGGCGTCGGCGGCCCAGAAGTCGATGGCGCTGACCCTGGCCGAGGAGCTCAAGCCGACCGGCATCCGGGTCTTCGAGCTGATCCTGGGACCCGTCCGGACGCGGGCGCGCCTGCGGCAGGGTCAGGTCCGGTCCGACTGGCTCACTCCGGAGGAGATCGGCGACTACGTCGCCGGGCTCATTACCGGCCAGATCGGGGGCCGCACCGACGGGAAGAGCGAGATCGTGCACCGGCTGATGAGCAAGAACGACCTCCTGCCGGTGAACTGAGAAGAATAGCAATTTGGAAGAAGTCTTCAGCCGGGTCCTTGCCTCATGCTCTCCAGCGGCCGGCCAGCGAGGCCGGTCGACTCTGTCAAAGGGGATCGTATGAAGCGTCAGTACCTGAAGATGGCCGTCGTGGCGGCCGCTCTCGTCCTGGCGGCCGCCCCGGCCGTCGCGGACAACGTGATCTACAACGGCAGCGATTTCTGGTGGACCCGGGGAGATGGGAGCACCTTCTCCGACTTCTCCCAGGAGCCGATCCCGGCTGGATTCTTCTGCGGCAAGTCGGCGCCCTTCACCGGGCGGATCGTCTACCAGGGCGTGCCGCTGAACACCGTCGATGGAAAGCTGGGCAAGGTCGACACCATCGTCCAGCGCATGGACGACGCGACGTTCAACAAGAACGGCGTCGCCACCACGCGGATCCAGATGCGGGCCCTCCATCTGGAGAGCGTCGCTCCCATCAAGACGGCCTGCGGCAAATTCAACGTCGTGGTGAGTCTCGACGGTGAGCAGCCGGTGACCCGCATGCGCATCCTGCGTCAGAGCGAGGACGGCGGCCGTTTCATCGCGCCGGTCGCGGTCAACGTGAAGATGTCGTTCGTGCCGGTCTCGGGCAAGGTGCGCGAGCCGCTGGAGATCACGCGCAGCATCCGCTTCCGGCCGAGCGTGATCCCCTGGGCGATCCGGTCCAACGAAGCCAAGGCCTTCTCCCGCTCCGGCATCTTCCTGGTTGACACCGACGTCGACGGCCGCCCGGACACCTACCTGCCCGGCACGTCGAACTTCGTCGCGGGCCTGAGGAGCTCCCAGAACAAGTACGTGAGGAACGACGTCGATGTCGTCGACGTCTGGAACCACGAGGATCCGCTCCACGAACACGCTACCACCACCCCGCCGCCGACCGATCCGACCACCGGCGTCAACTGAGCTCGAGCTCGGCAGGTTCTTCGAGGGTCCCCCGGCCCCGCCACCTTCGAGGCGGCGGGGCCGGTCTGCTTTGCGGATCTCCCTACGGCAGGCGCGGCCCCGTGGAGCGCGAACGGTCCGAGAGCGAGCGGTCGATCGAGAGGGCGCCGCTGCCCTGGACGATCACCGCCAGCGCCATGCCGATCGCCAGCAGGTGGTACTCGAAGCCCTCGGCCGGCTGGGTGCCATACCAGTTCATGAAGAAGCCGAACTTGCCGTGGATCAGGACGATGGCGCCCAGCATCACGCAGAGGATGCCGAAGGCGCCGACCCGCCCCAGGAAGCCGAAGATCAGCGCCAGGGCGCCGAAAAACTCCGCGATGATCACCAGCAGGCCGACGACCATGGGCAGCTTCAGCTCGCCGGAGAAGAAATGCATCGCCCCCGCGAAGCCGTCACCCCCGAACCAGCCCAGCAGCTTCTGGGCACCGTGGGGGAAGATGACGGCCCCCAGGGTGAGCCGCACGAGCAACAGCGCGATGGAGTCGTCCGTCTGGGCCAGCTTCTTGAGCATCGAGTACCCTCCGTGAGGCGGTCTGCTACGTTCCGGAGGATTCTCGCCCAGAGGAGGCGCCGCGGCTAGCCCCGGCTATCCTGAACCGCCGCTTCCTCCCCCGGCCCCGCCACCCGGATGCGCGCGTCCAGCGCCTTCGCCCGCCCCTGGTCGGCGGCGGCGAGGAAGGGGTTGATGTCCAGCTCCCGCACGCGCGGGTGGCGCTGGACGAGCTGCGCCAGGCGCAGCAGCACCTCGCACAGGATGTCGAGGTCGGCGCCGGCCTCGCCCCGCACCCCTTCGAGCAGCTTGAACCCGCGGATGCCGCGGATCATCTCCAGCGCCTCGTAGGGGGCGAGCGGCAGCAGCCCGAAGCGGACGTCCTGGAAGACCTCCACGTACTTGCCCCCGAGGCCGAACATGAGGATCGGCCCGAAGCGCGCGTCGGTGGTGATGCCGAAGATCACCTCGTGGCCGCCGCGCGCCATCTCCTGCACCAGGAAGCCCTCCACCCGGTGGCCGGCGGCGACGACCGACCGCTCCATGCCGTCGACCGCCTCGGCCAGCTCGCCGTCGCCGCGCAGGTCGACGCGCACCGCCCCGGCCTCGCTCTTGTGAACCAGGTCCGGTGCCACCGCCTTGACCACCACCGGGTAGCCGATCTCCCGCGCCGCCGCCAGCG
>DASPJI010000517.1:0-3577 GCA_035628695.1 Thermoanaerobaculia bacterium
GCTGCCGGAGCTGCCCATCCAGTACGCCGACTTTGCGGTCTGGCAGCGGCAGTGGTTCGAGGGGGAGCTCTTCCAGGAGCAGCTCAGCTACTGGAAGAGCCAGCTGGCAGGGCTCGTGGAAAGCCCCCTGGAGCTGCCCACCGATCACCCACGGCCGCCCATCGAGTCATTCCGGGGGGATCTGGAGTCCTCTCATCTCGCGGCTCCACTCGTCCACGAGCTGAAAGCCCTGGCCCGCCGGCACCGGGCGACGCTCTTCATGGTCGTCCTGTCCGGATTCAACATCCTGCTCTCCCGCTATTCGGGGCAGCAGGACATCGGGATCGGCACCGGCATCGCCAACCGCAACCGGCGGGAGATCGAGGATCTGATCGGGTTCTTCGTCAATACGTTGGTCCTGCGCTCCGATCTGTCGGGCATGCCGAGCTTCGAGCAATTCCTGGCGCGGGTGCGGACGGCGACGGTGGAGGCGTACGACCACCAGGACCTGCCGTTCGAGATGCTGATCGAGAAGATCAATCCGGAGCGGGCCCTGAACCGCCACCCTCTCGTTCAGGTGATGCTCGCGTTCCAAAACTTCCCTCGCTCGGCCAGGAACCTGCCCGGACTGAGCCTTACGGGCTCGGACGAGCGGCTGGCCCAGATCAGCACGGCGAAGTTCGACTTGGCGCTGTTCGTCACCGAACCCGGAGAGGAGCTTGGGCTCATACTGCAGTACAGCACCGATCTGTTCGAGGTGCACACGATCCGCCGCCTGCTCGCTCATCTGGAGAGGCTGCTGTGGGCAGTGGTGGAGCACCCGGAGGCTGCGGTCACAGAGCTGCCCCTGCTGACAGGGGCGGAGCAGGCGCAGGTGCTGCGCGAGTGGAGCGACACGACAAAGATCTGCCCGCAGAGGCCGCTGGTCCACGAGCTCTTCGCCGAGCACGCCCGGCGCCGGCCGCATGCCGAGGCGGTCACCTCCTGGGACGGCGGACGGTTGACCTACGGTGAGGTCGAGGCGCGCGCCAACCGCCTGGCGCACCATCTGCGCTCGCTCGGCGTGGGGCCAGATGTATTGGTGGGGGTCGCGGCCGAGCGAACCTGTGAGCGGATCGTGGGGATCGTGGCTGTGCTCAAGGCCGGTGGCGCCTACGTCACCCTCGACCCGACTTATCCCAGGGAGCGGCTGGCCTTCCTGCTCGACGACGCCCGCGTTCCGGTGCTGCTGACTGAGGAGCGCTTCGCCGACGCGCTTCCCGACTGTACGGCGGAGGTCATCCGCCTGGATGCGGACTGGGCATCGATCCGCGGCGATGAAGTGGCCGGACCCGCGAGCGGTGTCGGCCCGGACAACCTGGCCTATGTGGTCTATACCTCGGGCTCGACCGGCAAACCGAAAGGCGTGGAGATCCCCCATGCCGGCCTGATGAACCTGGTGCGCTGGCACCGCGATCTCTACCAGGTGACACCCGAAGACCGCGGCACACAGATCGCCAGCCCGGCTTTCGATGCTTCGATCTGGGAGCTATGGCCCTACCTGGCGAGCGGCGCCTCGGTCCATATTCCCGACGAGGAGACCCGCCTCTCCTCGCCGGGAATGATCCGCTGGTGGGCCGAGCAACGGATCACCCTGGCCTACCTGATGACGCCGCTCGCCGAAGGGGTGCTGGACGAGGAGATCCCCCCCGGGCTCGAGCTGCCGACACGGGCGCTGATCATCGGCGGCGATCGGCTGCACCGCGGTCCCCTGCCGGGCGTCGGCTTCCGGCTGATGAACCACTACGGACCGGCCGAGTACTCGGTGACGTCGACCGTGGTGGAGGTGCCGCCGCGCGGCGCGGCTAGTGGCATACCGACCATTGGACGAGCGGTCGACAACACGCGGATCTACCTGCTGGGCAGGCATGGCGAGCCGGTGGGGATCGGCGTGCCGGGGGAGCTCTATGTGGCGGGCGTGGGACTCGCCCGCGGCTATCTCCGGCGGCCGCAGCTGACGGCGGAGAAGTTCGTGCCCGATCCCTTCGCCACCGAGCCGGGAGCGCGCATGTACCGCACCGGCGATCTGGTGCGCTGGCTGCCGGACGGCGACATCGACTTCATCGGCCGGTTGGATCATCAGGTGAAGGTCCGCGGCTTCCGCATCGAGCTGGGGGAGATCGAGACCGTGCTGGCCGAGCACCCGGCGGTGACGGCGAACGCTGTCCTGGCCCTGCAGGAACCCGCCGGGCAGGTGCGCCTGGTCGCCTACGTGGTGCACGACCCGGAAAGGGTGGCGGACTCCGGAGAACGGGCCTCCTTGCTCTCTGAGCAGGTGGCGGACTGGCAGGCGCTCTACGAAAACACTTACGAGCGGGGGCGCAGCGCGGAAGAGGCCTCTCTCAACCTAGTGGGCTGGGACAGCAGCTATACACGGGAGCCGATCCCGGCCGGGGAGATGTTGGAGTGGGCGGAGCGCACGGTCGAGGAGATCCTGGCGCTGGAGCCGAAGCGGGTGCTCGAAATCGGCGTCGGCACCGGCCTCCTCCTCTACCGGATTGCCCCCTTCGTCGAGCTCTATCGCGGCACCGACTTCTCGCACCAGGTGATCGCCTGGCTTTCCGAGCAACTCAGGGAGAGCATGCCGCAGGTCGAGCTGGCGCGGCGCACGGCCGAGGACTTCTCGGGTGTCGAGCCGCGCTCGTTCGACATGGTGATTCTGAACTCGGTCGTCCAGTACTTCCCGGACGCCGACTACCTGGCCCAGGTCCTCGGCGGAGCGGTCGAGGCGATGGCCGACGGCGGCACGATCTACGTGGGCGACGTCCGGAGCCTGTCGCTGCTGGAGGCCTTCCACGCTTCGGTCGAGCTGTTCAAAGCCCCCTCTTCCCTGCCACTGGAACGGCTGCGCCAGATCGCTGCGGCGCAACGGCTGGAGGAGACCGAGCTGGTGCTCGATCCGGGCTTCTTCTTCGCGCTCAAGGATCACCTGCCGCGAATCACCACCGTGGAGGTGTGGCCGAAGCACGATCGGGCGGACAACGAGCTGACCCGCTTCCGCTATCAAGTCGTTCTGCGGGTCGGCGGCGAGACCCCGCCGCCGCCGACCGTCCCCTGGCTGAGCTGGGAGAGGGAGGAGGGGTTGAGCCTCGAGGAGCTACGGCGGCGGCTGGCGGAAAATCCGGAGACGCTGGCGCTCTCCGGATTGCCCAACGTGCGTGTGGAGCAGGCCGTCGCCGCGGCGCAGATCCTCGCCGGAGCCGGAGAGGGAGAGGGGCCGAAAACGGCTGGCGATCTGCGCGATCGGCTGGCACGGCTCACCTCATCCGGCGTGCACCCCGCGGACCTCCTGGCCCTCGCCCGTGAGCTCGGCTACGAAGCCGTCCTGAGCTGGGCGCAGGCGGGAGCACAGGGGAGCTTCGACGTCCTCTTCCGCCGCCCCGGATCACCGCCGACCGAGATGCCCGGGCCCGCAGCGGACGGACCGTGGAGCCGGTTCGCCAACAACCCGGTCCTGGGGAAGCTCTCCCGCCGCTTGATGCCGGCTCTGCGGTCCTATCTCGAGCAGCGCCTGCCCGCCTATATGGTCCCCTCGACCTTCGTGCTGCTCGACGGGCTG